>NZ_DAIUEH010000005.1:0-146619 GCF_036845245.1 Methylobacter sp. | reverse complement strand
TTTAGAGTCATTTTCCAGTATTTTTGTATTTGCCGGGTAATCACGAAACACAAAATTATATAAGAAAATCACATATTTGACCCATTACCAATTTTTCTTCGTCGGTCAAATTGACTTTATAGTTGATGGCTGGCATGACTGAACCTCGCTACGCCAAAGCCAATATTCATACCATAAATTAAATCCTTATTCTATCTATTCGGACCAGCGTGACTGAGTACTAGGTATTTGTACCAATTATGCTGTTGTTGAAGTTAGGATAGTTTAATCTTGAAAAAATATACAAAGAGTTAGTTAGAAAATGGGTTTATATGCCTACTCACTAAAATCGCGAGTGTCATTGTTTGCCGCCCCTGAACGAAGTGCAAAAAATTCTTTGAGAAGGATATTAATATGAAAACGTACACCCTATTATTCATATTCGCTTTTATAGCATTGAACAACTCCTTCGCGCTTGCCGTTGAAGAACAACAGAAGACAATGACCGAAAAGGAGATGCAAGAACGCCTGAAGCAGATGGAAAAGGAAATGACCGAAATACGCCAGACAAAGAACCCCGAAGAGCGCACGCGCCTAATGCATGAACACATGGGGCACATGCGCGGCATGATGATGGATGACATGGGTTGCGGCGGAGGAGACCATATGATGGGACATGAGCCAAAACAATAGCGTACCGCAGGTTGGGATTTGCTTCGTTCGACCCAACTTGCTTTACTGTTGCAAAAAAGGCAGAGAGGGTAGGCGCATGCTTTTCGTGTCCACCCGAATTTGGCTGCTGCTATCTCAGATGGATGCACGAAACACCGTAATTTCCGGAAAGGGTTGGCAAAACAGCGTTGCCACCTTACCGGATATATAAAACCGGATATTTTTATTTGTGCTAACAGGATCTAAGAATAATTATATTTAGCCTTTAGCAGCCTCAATCCGTTTGCAACAACCAATAAAGAAGCCCCCATATCGGCCGCAATGGCTTCCCATAACGTTGCAAGCCCTGCAAAAGCTAATAAGGCAAAAGCGGCTTTGATCGTGAGTGCAAAAATAATATTTTGCCGGATAATCGCCAGTGTTCTTTTGGAATGACTGATTAGCCAAGGGAGCTTGGACAGGTCGTCGCCCATTAAGGCAATATCCGCGATTTCTATCGCCGCATCCGAACCCAACACGCCCATGGCAATGCCCAGATTGGCCCGGCCCAGTGCCGGAGCATCATTAATACCATCACCGATCATCGCAACCTGTCCGTATTTTTCGATCATTTGACTAACGATCTCAACTTTATCGGTTGGCAGTAATTCCGCATGTACTTCATCAATACCGATTTGAGCCGCGATGTTATTAGCCGTGACCCGATTATCACCGGTCAACATAACCAGGTGTTTGATTCCCTTTTCTCTGAGCGATTGTAATATCGCTTTAATTTGAGTACGAGGCTGATCAGCGACGGCAATCAAGCCGCAAATGTGTCGATCGTTGCCAATCGCGATAACGGTTTGGCCGGTTTGTTCAAGTGCAATCGCTTTTTCACTGATTTCCGGAACTTCCTGACTACGCTCTAACAAATAGCGACGCGATCCCAGCCAGAAATCAGCCCCATTAAATAGCCCTGTGACACCTTTACCAGGTAGAACGGTCACGTTGTCAGCACTGGCAATACTGATACCCCTGTTTTCCGTGTAGCGTAAAATGGCTTTGGCCAGTGGATGATTGCTACGTGCTTCCAGTGCCGCAGCGCGACTTAACAGTTCTTCTTCGCTATGACCGTTAAAAGGGTAAACACCGGTAACTATCGGCTCACCGCAGGTCAGCGTTCCGGTTTTATCAAAGGCAATCGCATTAATATGTGCAGGTGCTTCAATATAAATACCACCTTTGATCAAAATACCTTGCCTGGCTGCGCTAGCCAATGCCGCGACAATACTGACCGGCGTTGAAATGACCAACGCACAAGGGCAGGCAATCACCAGTAACACCAAAGCACGGTAAAACCACTCGTTCCAGATGCCCTCTAAAAACAACGGCGGAATGATGAACACGGCCAGCGCCAGGATCATCACCGCCGGGGTATAAATGCGGGCAAACTTTTCCACCCATTGCTCGGCTTCCGCTCGCTGGCTATGGGCTTCTCCCACCAGACGAATGATATGCGCCAGCGTGGTATCCGAGGCGAGTTTGGAGGATTTGATTTCCAGTGTTCCTTCACCATTGATACTGCCGGCAAACACCTCATCGTCAACTTGCTTGGCAACAGGCATGCTTTCACCGGTAATCGGTGCTTGATTGACCGAGCTGAAGCCTCCAATCACATCGCCATCCAAGGGAATTTTATTGCCCGGCGCTACTATGAAATGGGTGCCGGTACCGACTTCTGCGGCGGGTACAATACGTTCCTGTCCGCGGTCATCCTTGATCGTAACCGTTGAAGGCGCTAAATCCAGTAGAGCTTCTACCGCATGACGAGCACGGCCAATGCTCCAGCTTTCAATCGTCAAGGACAGTGAAAATAAAAAACTCACGGTGGCAGCTTCAAACCATTCATCAATGAACATGGCACCGATGACGGCAACCATCATCAACAAATTCATATCGGCACGCAATCGTTTCAGCGCATAAAAAGCTTTAACCATCACATGCCGAGCACCGAAAATCACCGCCAGGCCAAACGCGATTTTTTCAGGTAAAGGCATCGCTTGCTGAGTATGTGCGTTAGCTAAGCTAGTGAGATAGTCAGTGATAACCGCCCAGTGTAACGACCAATTTTCAGGGTGGCTGAGAAAAGTTTGCGCATCACTAAAGCCACCGGCCATAGCGATATGAATCAACATGCCGACCATGATCAACAAACCGCTGACCATGGTATAAACAGTCTTCGAACGGTGTAGTTGTTTTACATCAGCTTGTGCCTGACCCGCTTGCCAGCGAGTCGCCTTCATGCCGGTTAAGGCAATCGCTTTAATGATGGTCTTTTCCGTCACCGGATCAGCTTCAGGCAACAGTGTCATTCGTCCGTTTAAAATATCAAAAACCAGCTTGTCGCTGCCGCCCGCTAATGGGCCTATAGCGCTTTTTAAAATGGCGACTTCTTCAGCGCAGTCCAGGCCTTCGATCTTGAAAGTCATGCCACTCGTAGGCATGGATACGCTTGGCTGACTGGTATCCGGTTTGTCTCCTGCACAAGCGCAGGATTTTTCTGATTGATTGCATGATTTCATCTATTTCTCTCCTCATTAAACCCAATCTTCATATTTCCCGTATTATGGAACCGGCTTGTTCGTCTTTGCGATGCGCGAGCCAGTATAGAATCGGTAACACCAACAAAGTCAGCATCGTTGACGACAGGATGCCGCCGATAACCACGGTTGCCAGTGGCCGCTGCACTTCAGCCCCTGTTCCGGTAGCAATCGCCATCGGCACGAAACCGAATGATGCGACTAATGCAGTCATCAGAACCGGCCGCAGTCGTGTCAAAGCGCCCTCATAAATCGCTTTATCCAGTGACTTGCCTTCGTCGCGTAGGCTACGGATAAAGGCAATCATGACCAGCCCGTTCAGCACCGCCACACCGGAGAGCGCGATGAAACCAACCGCCGCTGAGATCGACATCGGAATATCGCGCAACCATAACGCGATCAAACCGCCCGTCAGCGCAAAAGGGATACCGCTAAAGACCAGCAGACCGTCCTTGGCGTTACCAAACATCATGAATAATAGTGTAAAGACCAGCATCAAGGCCACCGGAACCACAAGCTGCAATCGCTGCGTAGCCGATTGCAATTGCTCGAACTGTCCGCCCCAAGTCGTCCAGTATCCGGACGGAGTCTTGACTTGCTGCTCAAGCTTTTGCTCGGCCTCGGCGACGAACGATCCGATGTCGCGACCACGCACGTTAGCACTTACAACAACCCGGCGTTTTCCATTTTCCCGACTGATTTGGTTAGGTCCTGGAGCTATTTCAAGACTGGCCACTTCAGCCAGCGGTATGTAGGTCGTTCGACCATCGCCGTTTTGCGTTCGTGGCAATGAGATTGGTAAACGTTTGAGGGCTTCCAGATCGCTACGCAGGTTCTCAGGTAAACGAACGATAATGTCGAATCGACGATCACCCTGGAACAAGGTTCCGGCTTCTGTTCCACCGATTGCGGTAGCTACAGCATCCTGAACATCGCCGACGTTCAAGCCATAACGCGCTGTTTTCTCTCGGTCAATGTTGACCGTGAGCATCGGCAGCCCTGTTGTTTGTTCGACTTTAACCTCTGATGCGCCGGGAATTTTTTCCATAACCGCTGATATTTTAGTGCCTGTGTCATTCAGAACATCCATATCATCGCCAAATACCTTGACTGCCACGTCGCTACGTACACCTGAAATCAATTCATTGAAACGTAGCTGGATAGGCTGGGAGAATTCGTAAATATTGCCTGGGAGTTTGTTGGCCGCTGTTTGCACCTCAGCCAACAATTCATCCCGCGTTTTATTCGGTTCAGGCCACTGATCGCTAGGCTTTAGCATGATATAACCATCCGAAATGTTGGGTGGCATGGGGTCTGAGGCGATCTCGGCGGTGCCGGTTCGCGCAAATATCCGGTCAATTTCCGGGAACTGCTGTTTTAGAGAACCTTCAATCTGCTGTTGCATAGCGACAGATTGCGACAAACTGGTGCCGGGGATGCGCATCGCCTGAATTGCAAAGTCCCCTTCATTCAGACTCGGCACAAACTCGCTGCCCATCCGCGTCGTCAAGAGACCCGATAGGATCACCGCGACGACAGCAAACGTCAATACCACGGGCTTATTAATCATCACCTGATCCAGCGCTACCGCATAAATACGTTTAGCCGTCTGCATCAGGCTATTTTCTTTTTCGGCAACTCTATCTCCAATAAAGAGAGCCACCGCCGCAGGGATAAAGGTGACCGACAGAATCATGGCGCCCACTAAAGCAATCACAACCGTGAAAGCCATTGGATGGAACATTTTGCCTTCCACACCGGTCAAGGCGAAGATCGGCAAATACACCACCATGATGATGATCTGACCGAACAAGAGCGGCCGTCGCGCTTCTTTGGCGGCAATAAAGACCTCATGATAACGCTCATTGCGGGTCAGAGTTCGGCCTTGCTGCTCCTGAGCATGGGAGAGCCGCCGCACACAATTTTCCACAATCACCACGGCGCCATCAATAATGACGCCGAAGTCGAGCGCCCCCAGACTCATCAGATTCGCGCTAACCTGGTACGTCACCATGCCCGTGAAGGTGAACAGCATTGACAGAGGAATCACCATCGCCGTGATGATGGCCGCGCGGATGTTGCCGAGGAACAGAAACAGAATCACAATGACCAGGACCGCACCTTCGGTTAGGTTCTTCTTGACCGTATTGATGGCTTTATCGACCAGCACGGTTCGGTCGTAGACAGTAATTGCCTCAACACCTTCAGGCAGCGTGCGGTTGATCTCCGCCATTTTTTTGTCAACGGCCTGCGAAACGCTCCGGCTATTTTGGCCGATTAGCATGAAGACCGTACCCAGCACCACTTCACGGCCATTTTCGGTGGCAGCGCCGGTGCGCAGTTCTCGACCAATCTCGACCTCGCCCACATCGCGGATACGGATCGGCACACCCTGCACACTGCCGAGAATGACATTTCGAATATCGTCTATCGAGTGAACCTGTCCTGGCGCACGAATCAAATACTGCTCGCCACGCTTCTCGATGTAGCCGGCACCGATATTGTTGTTGTTGCGATCCAGCGCCGTCACGAGGTCCTGTAAGGTCAAACCGTAGGATGCGAGTTTTTCCGGAATCGGTGCAACCTGATATTGCTTGGCAAATCCGCCGATGGAATTAATCTCGGTGACGCCGATTACATTGCGCAGTTGCGGTTTAATGATCCAGTCCTGAATCTCGCGTAAATCCGTTGCCGTGTAGGGCGAGCCGTCGGGCTTCTTGGCGCCGTCCTTGGCTTCGACGGTCCACAGATAGATTTCCCCCAGACCGGTCGAGATGGGTCCCATCACCGGGGTTACGCCGGAAGGCAGTTTATCTTTGGCTTCCTGGATGCGCTGATTAACCAGTTGCCGTGCAAAGTAAACATCAGTGCCGTCCTGGAAGATCACCGTCACTTGCGATAAGCCATAGCGCGACAGTGAGCGGGTTTGCTCCAGATGGGGCAAACCTGCCATGACGGTCTCGATCGGATAGGTGACACGCTGCTCGGTCTCCAGCGGCGAATAGCCCGGCACCGACGTATTGATCTGCATCTGGACGTTAGTGATGTCCGGAACGGCATCGATCGGCAGTACCTTGTAATTAAAGATACCAAGTACGGCCATGCCGAGCACGGCCAGAAGAACCAGCCAGCGTTGCTCGATAGCTAAATGGATGAGTCGTTCAAACATGTTGAAATTCCTTAGTATCAATGCTCATGTGAAGCTCCGGCTTTGCCTTGCTCGGATTTGATGACGAAGCTGCCATTGACAGCGTATTCAGTTCCCGGTTTGAGCCCTGCCACGATCTCAGTAACTCTGCCATCGGATAGTCCGGTCGTGACCGGTTGGGCGATAAAGCCACCCGGCACGCGAATAAAAATCGTCGGCTCATCGTTGATAGTCTGGAGGGCATCGGACGATACGGCGACCGGCACCTTCATTTCGTTGGCAACGATCTCGACAGTGATGAATAATCCAGGACGCCAGGCCATCTGAGGATTCGCCAATGTCACGCGGGCTTTGGCGGTGCGCGTCTGTTCGCCGAGAAGTGAGCCTACATAGGACACTGTTCCAGAGGCTACGGAGTCGAGCGCCGTAGCTTTGATCGAGACTTTTTTGCCGACCTGGACGACATTGAGGTCTTTTGCCGAAACGATGATCTCGGCCCATACGGACGACATATCGGAAATAGTGAAGATGCTCGCATCTTCCTTGACCGCCTCTCCCAGGGCGATATGCTTTTCGACCAACCTGCCGTCGAACGGTGCGCGAATTTCGTAGCGGTTGAGTGTACCTGAGTCGGCCGATACCTTTGGACTTGCGCCAAGCGCCAACAGCTTCTGTTGGGCATTATGTACGGCAATTTCAGCCTCGCTCATCACCTGTCTGGCTTGCAGGTAGTCCTGCTCTGCCGAGATCTTCGCTTCCCATAAGTGTTTTTCCCGCGCAAAAGTGGAACGGGCTAATTCCAGACGCTTTTGCGCCGAAAGCAACTCACTACGTTGTTCCGCCAATCCAGGACTTGCAATCACAACTAAGACTTGATCTTTTTTAACTTGCTCTCCAAGGTTGGCGGATATAGCCTCGACCACACCGGCAAGTCGGGGGACGACGTGTGAGGTTTTGTCTTCATTGAAGCGAATTTCACCGGGAAGCGACACTACACTACTAATGGATGCAGCACCCGCCGTCTGGATTGTTACGCCAGTTTCCGTAATCTGTTGATCACTTAACTTAATTTTCCCCTCTTCCTTGAGCAAAGAAAATTGATAGGACTGGTCATCATACTGAGCGCTCAAGGTCGCTTCGAATACATGCGGTTCTTCAATGGGCTGAATACTTTGTAAAAAATCTTTTTCCGGCACAAAATTGACTATCTCTTTCTCGCCATCCGGACGCGTTACAATCGCGGAAATCTTGACGGCACTTGGCGGGAGAGGTTTTTCGTTTTTGAGCGAATAGGCACGGAAATGCGCTTCACCACCGTCTTCTACCAGCGAAATTTCCAGCGCAAAGTCGCCTTTAATGAATAGCTCGCCACCATGCGGGCCTTTAGTCCGATCGGTGGCTTCTTCATGAGTCTCTTCTACTTCATTATTGACGATAGGTGCCTCTAGACGGAGGATAAAAAAAGCCAGCACGATGCCAACCGCAATCAAGCCAAAAATAGCCAAACCCTGTTTTTTTTTCATTGAACTGTCTCCTGTTTACGATAGGGCGGCGTTTCATCCAAACTGCCGCCGATTAAGCGTTCTAACTCAACTGCCGACTTGTGGTAATCGGAAAGCGCCAGTAAATACTGGTTTTTTGCGCCAAATAAGGTGCGCTGCGCATCCAGGACATCCAGAAACCCGAACTTACCGAGGCGGTAACCTTCGCGGGCCGCATCGTAGGCGCTTTGAGCGCCAGGTAAAATATCCTGCCGAAGCGCAGCAACTTCGGCATGGGCCGTGCTCAGCTTCTGATAAATCGTATTTAATAGGGTTGTGATTCTTACTTCTGAGCTACGATGATCTTCCTCCGCTCGGGTCAACCGGTGCTCCGCTTCACTGATACCGCCTTGGTTGCGATCAAATACCGGCAGCGGCATGGAGAACCCGACAACTAGCGCGTAATCATTGGGCATGAGGTACTTGCTTGCGCCTACAGTCGCGGTCACGTCCGGGACGGCTTTTGATTTTTCCACACTGATCAGCGCTTCACGTTGGGTAATTTCGGTAACCCAGCGGGCTAAATCCGGATTTTTATCAAGTCGTCGGAGCAATGACTCCAGTGAAGGTAGCGATATAACGGTATCTAAATCTCCCTTGACAGTCTCAAACCGAGGTTCTGTGTTGCCCCAGGTTGCAGCTAAACGCTTTCGTGCGGCTTCCAACTCTTTCTCGGCACGCAACAGCTCGAATTGAATTGAGGCAAAGACAACTTTGGCTTTGGTTTCTTCGACAGGAGAAACCTTGCCCGCTTGTACCCGTGCAGAGGTCGTTACCATCATCTGATTTGCTAATTCTTGAATTTGTTTCGTGAGAGTCAGATGCTGTTGAGCTGTCAGAACCTCAATGAAAGCCTGGGAGACTTGTGTTAGAACATCGACGCGCTTGGTTTCATAATCCCAATCCGCCAATTCTTTGGTTAGGGCGGCAGCCTCCATTCGGGCCGCACGCTTACCGCCCAATTCAATTAATTGACTGAGTTCTAAAGTCACCACATCGCCGTCAAATCCCTTGATGACTCGATTGCCAAAGTTTGCGGCATTAGCGCCGAATGTTGGATTCGGAAAAAAACTCGCTTGCAGGGCAGCGGCTTCCTGAGCGCGGGTTTCCCAGGAAAAAGAGGCCAAGTCTGGATTCTGGGTCAATGCCAAAGCCAGCGCTTGAGCTAAAAGCAAGGTTCCAGTCGGTTCCTCGGATGGGCTTGAAGTACGGTCTGCCCGGCTCTGGTCTTCCAGGTGGACGCGCGGTATTTTCCGGTCTATCGGATCAGCGCCGACCGGACCGGTGGTAAGTATTACACTGAGAGCGATGCCGAGTGGCAGCGCATAATTTGAGCACATGGATAGTCTCTCCGTAGCATGAATAAACGAACGCAGCAGACAAGCAGGCGCTAAACCTGCATCATCGACGACGGGTTACGGCTATGAAGAGATAGTTAAATCAGAAGAACGGTACTGCGTAAGCCAAGCAGGCGGGAATCGGTGAACAGCGGATCGGAAAAAAAAGGCCGCCGTGCAATGACCCTGGCGTAGGGGATAAGGAGAAAAACGAGGAAAACCAAGGGCAAAAGTCCAAGATCGACCGATGCTTTGGATAAATCTGTCAGAGGAATATGAGCGCCATGGTCATCTCCGACCACGGGAATGTCTTCGCAAGGTGAATCCATGTCCGTGAAATAGGCATCGGTCTCGGTCTTGGTTGGATAGACTTTATCCGTATCGGCACCATGATTATGACCGGCATGCTCCACGGCCACATGACCGTCCGTCCCGAAACACAGCACAAAGGCTGAAGCATCGCTATGGCCTAAGCCGAAATGGCCTAGAACCGCGAGCATCAGCACAAAAGAGAGCCAGGTTTTGGAGCGACGTAGCACATTATTCATTGTAACGAGTGTATCCCATCGCTAAAAAGCATTCAAGCCTTGAACTATTTGTCGATCACTTGCGCCATCTGTTTTTACTCAACTGAATAAGATTGCTTGGGGAAAACGATCTCGCTCCAAGCGCCGCAAAATGTTCGTCGTGATAACCGGCAAATACTTACCAGTTAGTCGTCATAACTCAAGTATTATGAGAGTAATCTTTTGGGGGGCGGATATACTTGGTTGACTGTCCGCTGTTGAGGCGGAACCGGATACTCGTTGCGCGGGATGCCAATGTCGCTTATATGTAAACAGCTTCCAACCTTTTTCGCTTTTTGATGTTTGAATGAAATCTTCTAACCGATTACGGTATCAAAACCAAATCAACTTAGCCGCCATTACAAACAACAGCAGCGAAAAATAACGTTTTAATTCTTCCGCGGGCAGTTTATGGGCCAGCTTGGCGCCTATCGGGGCGGTATATATGCTGGTCAGGACAATGCCCAGAAACGAGGGCATATAGATATAGCCTAAACTCCACTCAGGCAAGTGTAACGCATTCTTGCCTAATAGGGCATAGCCAACCGTTCCGACCAAGGCTAGAGGTAAGCCGCAGGCGCTGGCTATGGCTACCGCATTCCGCATAGGTGTTTGGAAATGTACTAAAAAAGGTACAGTGAGTGTGCCTCCGCCTATTCCCAATAATGACGAGAACAGCCCCATGATACCGGCCACACCCACATCCAAGGCTTTGGAAGGTTGCTTTTGTCCGGGTTTTGGCTTTAATTGCAAAGCCATTTGTATACCGACGGATAGCAAATAGATGATGAAGATAAAGCGTAATACGTCACCGGCTATATGGTCCGCGATTACCGCCCCGACAGCAGCGCCGGCCATAATGCCCGGTCCCAGGGCCAGCACTTTATCCCATAGCACGGAATTCAAACGATGATGCGCCAACAGTGAAGAGATCGAGGTAAAGATAATGGTCGCCAGGGACGTTGCTACCGATATGATCATAACCAGTTCCGGGGGAAATCCTTGCCCTGCAAACAATATCGCTAAAACCGGCACAATAACCAAGCCGCCGCCTATCCCGAACAGGCCGGCCATTAATCCTGAAACAGCGCCTAATAAAAGGCTGGTTAAAAAAATTGCTATCATTAGGGTTCCTCTAATTATGTATTAGTTGACTCGTCGGCCAGACCGGCCATTATGCCTTTTTTGGCATGCGTCTGTGCTATTCTAGGTGCATTATTAAACGGCTTGAGTAACTGAGTGGAAATATATCTTGTTGGCGGTGCGGTGCGCGATAAATTACTCGGACTCCCTGTTAAAGAACAGGACTGGGTAGTGATCGGCGAGACTCCTGAATCCATGGTGAAACAGGGCTTCCGGCCGGTGGGCAAGGATTTTCCGGTGTTTTTGCATCCGCAAAGCCGTGAAGAATATGCGTTGGCCAGAACCGAACGAAAAACCGCGCCCGGCTATAAAGGCTTTACGGTACACGCAGCGCCCGATGTTAGTCTGGAGCAGGATTTGATTCGCCGCGACCTGACAATTAATGCGATGGCAATGACGCCGCAAGGACAGCTTGTTGATCCTTACGGTGGGCAAAGTGACCTTGAACAACGTATTTTCCGGCATATCTCACCGGCCTTTGCAGAAGATCCGGTGCGAATCTTGCGCGTCGCCCGTTTTGCCGCCCGTTATAAGCATCTCGGTTTCTCGCTGGCTGAGGAAACCCGGATTCTGATGCAGGCTATGGTCACGGCAGGTGAGGTGGATCATCTGGTGCCCGAGCGAGTATGGGCTGAATTGTTTAAGGCGCTTAACGAAAAATCGCCGAGTGCTTTTTTTTATACCTTAAAAGATTGCATGGCCTTGGAGAAAATTTTTCCGGAAATAAATTGCTTATTCGGTGTGCCGCAGCCGGAAAAACATCACCCGGAAATCGATACCGGCATTCATGTCATGCTCTGTCTGGAGCAGGCTGCGCTTTTGTCGCCGAGTCCCGAAGTCCGGTTTGCGGCGTTAGTTCACGATCTGGGCAAGGGCGTATCGCCTAAAGAACATTGGCCGAGCCATCACGGTCATGAAGCTAAAGGGCTGTCTATCTTGGAGCAAATGTGCATCCGCTTACGCGTACCCAACTCGTTTAAAGTGTTGGCCTTGCAGGTCATGCAATACCATACTCATTGCCACCGGGCTTTTGAATTACGCGCATCAACATTAACGGATATGCTGGCTGCTTTAGGCGCTTTTAAGCCGGTCAATAAATTGTCTGAATTTATACTGGCTTGCGAGGCCGATGCCAAAGGCAGAACCGGGTTTGAAAATTCGCCCTATCCTCAAGCCGATCTATTGATAGGTGCAGCCAGGGCGGCGGCATCGGTTGACACATCGGCTATTTTGAACGGCGAACTTAAAGGCGCGCAAATCGGCGAGGCGATTCGACGCTTGCGAATCAAGGCCGTCAGCGAATTCATAAAATCCGAATAAAGCCTCCGGCACCGGCTGAATGGTGTTGAATAATGCCGCAAAGATCATTATAGTTAAATTCTTTTTGTTATTCTGTAATCATAAACCATGCCTTCTTTCGACATCATTTCCGAATTCGATAAACACGAAATTAAAAACGCCGTTGACCAAGCCAATAAAGAAGTGACCACGCGCTTTGATTTTAAGGGCACCGACTCAAGCTTTGAATTGACTGACGATAAATTGATTATGACGTCTGGATCGACGTTCCAATTGCAGCAAATGTTCAGCGTTGTTTGTTCGAAACTCAGCCGGCGCGGTGTGGATATTGCTTGTATGGAAGTCGGCGATCCCAAGCCCGGCGGCAAATCGGTGCGTCAGGAAATTACCATGAAGCAGGGGCTGGATAAGGAAGTGGCCAAAAAAATCGTTAAATTGATTAAGGACAAGAAACTGAAAGTCCAGGCCGCCATTCAGGGCGACCAAGTCAGGGTGACCGGCAAAAACCGGGATGATCTACAGGATGTGATTAAGATGCTGAGAGAAGAAAAACTGGAAATGCCGTTGCAGTTTGAGAATTTCAGGGACTAAAGCAACGCTCAATAAAGCCAAGGATAGAGTCACTAATAACGTCGTCCCACCACGTCAAGCCGATCATGCTTTAGTCCTGAGCGCGGCCGAAGGCTCAGTACGAACGGCTTGATGACAAAAAACAGTGATTTCGGAAAGATATTTTTAATCAAGTCCTAAGGCTTAAAACAGGCGTCACATACAGGTCATACGCTTGATGAAGTCCTGCAGGCTTTGGCCTCCAACGTCTATAAATGCAGCGCTTTCCTGTTGAATACTTTGAATTCGGTCCAGCCGGAAATTACGGAAATCGTCGCGCAATTCGCACCAACCGACCAAAGTCCAGACGTTTCCCCAAAAATACAGGCCCAGTGGCCGGATGCGGCGTAGGCTTTGTTCGCCGTCGGCTCGGCAATAGCTCATCTTTAACAAATGTTTGCCATCGATGGCTTTGCGGCAAATATCCAGGTTAATATCGAGATCCTGACGCTGACTGAAGCGCAACGAAAACAGTTTGCTGTCATCGATCTTATTCCGAAGTTCGACAGGAATGACCGCGGTAATTTTGTCCAGTGCCGATTGTGCCGAATAACCCAGCTCGGTTCCCGCCCAAGTCTTGGCCATCCGCGCACCGATGACCAATGATTCGATTTCGTCCGGGGTAAACATGATCGGGGGAATGTCGATGGTATGCCGCAACCGATAGCCGACACCGGCTTCGCCTTCAACCGGAACGCCGGACAAGCTGATATCCTGAATATCCCGATAAATGGTGCGCTCGGACACCTCCAGACGCTCGGCAAGCATTTTGGCGGTAACCAAGCGCTTGTTACGCAGGATTTGTACGATTTGAAATAGCCGATCGGCGCGTCGCATGGTTTTCGATAGGCGGCCAAGCCCTGGCCGCCTAAAAACCAATAATGATCAGGACGCTGAATACAAGCCGACGCGGTTGCCTTCGCTGTCTAAAAACAGCGCGAAGTAGCCGCAGTCGCCGTCATGAATCGGCGTTTTGGGCATGAGCACACTGCCGCCATGTTGAACGGCCCTGTCCAATGGAACGCTTAAATCCTCGCCGCCGTTGAAATAAATCACAGCGCCGGTTTGGCTGGGCTGGTAATGTTCGCCCTGCATCAGCATACCACTGACAGCGCCTTCCTCAGCGCTGAAAATCGCCAATTGATGCCCGCCCATTTCTTCATTTTTAAAAGTGGTTTGCAGAACATTTTGGTAAAAATCTTTAGCGCGCTGCAGATCAGTGACCGGAATTTCAAACCAGGTTGCTACATTATTCATTTTTATCTCCGTTGTTTTAAGTGTTAACGAGCAACTATGGTATGACAGCCCTCCTGACAGCGTGGTGTCAGTAGTGTTTACCACCTTAACAAAATTTGGATAGGATCGAATCAAGACTAATGCAATTATCCGATACAAATTTCCCGGCAGCAACAGCAAGACTGATGCCGGTCACGTCCGGTTACTCAACCGGAGGAAACGGCATTTACCGCCAGTCGATTGATGCCGCTGACCAGTGCTTTAATCGACGCGGTCACAATATTGGTATCCATACCAACCCCGAAATATTCACAGTGACTGTCAAATGGAGCCATTGCGATGAAAGCGCAGGCGCGGGCATCGGCGCTACAGTCCATGGAACGCTCCTCATAGCTGCGAACCTTGAAATCCATGCCGATGCCGCGCAATGCCTGTACGGACGCATCGATCGGGCCATTGCCTTCTCCGATAAAGACATGGGAAATCCCATCAATTTCCAGCGTGAGGCGGATGCTCTGGCCGCTATTATGCTCGAAAAGATGGTGCTCGACGTACTGAACAGGCTTGACGGTATCGAGATAAGTCAGGGAAAACAGTTGCCATAGATCGGCAGCGCTTATTTCCCCGCCGTGATTGTCCGTATGCTTTTGCACCACGCCGGAGAATTCGACCTGCAAGCGGCGCGGTAAGACCACGCCATATTGGGATTCTAGCAAATGGGCAATGCCGCCTTTCCCGGACTGGCTGTTGATCCGGATGACCGAGTCATAGCTGCGGCCGAGATCGGCTGGATCAAACGGCAGATAAGGAACATTCCAAACGCTATCGGGCTTTTGCGCGGCAAATCCTTTTTTGATGGCATCCTGATGAGACCCGGAAAAAGCGGTAAACACCAGGTCGCCGGCATAAGGATGTCGAGGATGGATAGGCAATTGAGTGCAGTGCTCAAAAGTGCGCGCCACTGCATTGATATCCGAGAAATCGAGACCGGGAGAAACGCCCTGAGTATAAAGATTGAGCGCCAAAGTGACGATGTCGACGTTCCCGGTCCGCTCGCCGTTACCGAATAGACAACCTTCGACGCGGTCGGCACCGGCCATTACTGCCAATTCGGCTGCGGCGACCGCCGTGCCGCGGTCGTTATGCGGATGAACGCTGAGGATGACACTGTCGCGACGGGCAATATGGCGGTGCATCCACTCGATTTGATCGGCATAGACATTCGGCGTCGTGACTTCCACCGACGACGGTAGATTGAGAATGATCTTGTTGTGTGGCGTCGCGTCCCAGGCGGCGCTGACTGCATCGCAGACTTCGACAGCGAAATCCAGCTCGGTCGCGGTAAAGGCTTCCAAGCTATATTCCAGCACCCACTCGGTTTCCGGGTGTTCGGCGATCAACTGCTTGACCAAATGTACGGAAGATACCGCCATAGCCACGACGTCAGCCTTGCTCATCGCCAACACCAGCTCGCGAAACGGTTTCGAGGTCGCGTTAACAATATGCACGATGGCCCGACGCGCACCTTGCAGAGATTCGATGGTTCGCCGGATCAGGTGCTCGCGAGCATGAGTGAGCACTTCGATACTGACATCGTCCGGTATACGATGCTCTTCAATCAGTTGGCGGACAAAATCGAAATCGGTTTGCGACGCCGATGGGAAAGCCACCTCAATCTCCTTAAAGCCGATGTCGCAAAGAGTGCTGAACAGGTGCAACTTGCGTTCCGCGTTCATCGGTTCGAACAGCGCCTGATTGCCGTCGCGCAAATCGGTGCTCATCCAGATAGGCGGCTTTGTGATGCTGCGATTGGGCCATTGCCGGTCGACGAGCGTGACCGGCGGAAACGGTTGGTACTTGCTGGAAGGATCTTGCAACATAATCATAGACTCCTGATGTTTGATGATAGCCGTATTTGAGACCAATAGAATATGCAAAACAGTCCGGCAGGCGATTGCTTTTATGCGCTAAAATTACACAATGATTGGCAGATAATTGCGTAACTTTTGCAAAATGTTAATATAAATTCCGACTATCAGAATTTTAGTGGTGATTTATGGAGCTTGATCGTTTTGACCGGCAAATACTGCGGGTACTGCAAACCGATGGACGCATCAGCAATCAGGAACTGGCTGACCGTATTGGACTCTCTCCGTCCCCGTGTTTGCGCAGGGTGCGGACGCTGGAAGAATCCGGCTTGATAACCGGCTACCGTGCTCTGTTGGATGCTAAGGCATTGGGACTAACGCTGATGGCCTTGATCCATATTTCCATGGATCAACACACGCCGGAGCGTTTCAACGATTTTGAAACGGCCATCAGTGATATTGCGGAAGTGATGGAGTGCCTGTTGATCACCGGCCAGTCGGCCGACTATCAACTCAAGGTGGTCGTGAAAGATTTAGATGCTTATCAGGAACTATTGCTGAAACGTATCACCGGTATAAAAGGCGTAAGCGGTGTGCATTCAAGTTTTGTATTGCGCCGAGTTGTCGATAAAACAGCATTTCCTATTACTGCATAGATATTTACACAAGTACCGGCTCTTTCTCCGGCGAGAGAGCGCTAAGTCTGTATTTAGAATGCAGAAATTGTGTAGATGGCTATAATCTACCGGGTAATTCGATCAAAAACACCTTTTGGCAGTTTGGATGAGATAAGGCAGCTCATTATTGATTGCTGCGAATTATTAACCGAAGGAGGGAAACTGATCTTGTCTTTCCGGGATTATTCAACAGCACTCTTGGGCAATCTGCGCTTCATCCCGGTAAAAAGTGACGACGCTAAAATACTGACGTGTTGTGTTGATTATGAAGTAGGCAGGGTGCGTGTTGCTATCCAACCGTATTGGTAGTTATTGCCTCTTATCATTTGGCACAGGAAATCGTCATCGGCGTCAATACGTACATCTGGCACGGGGCAGAGGATAACTGGTCGCCGGTCGCTATGGCGGAATATTTGGCATCGACGATTCCCGGTTGCTCATCAGCCGAAGTTTTTAACGGGCTGTCGGATTACTCATGCCTCTATCGGGCGGCGCCTGAAATATGCCGTCAGTTAGGTGCGGCTTCTGATGATCTGCGCTCGCCCTCATCACTTCAACAACATTAGGTTTTCTACGATGAAAATCATCCTCATGCGACACGGAAAGCCTGTCTTGGCCCCAACGGACCGGATTACGCCGGCCGAAATGGAGCGCTGGATTGAGCATTACAATCTCTCCGAGGTGGAAGCTGATAGCGCGCCCATCGCCGGATTGCAGCGGCTCGATTCCACTATCTGCATCGTCTCAAGTACTGCGCCTCGGGCGTTGTCATCTGTTCAGGCCTTGGGTTATACCGCGTCCGTTGTCGACGCCGTGTTCTGCGAGGCGCAACTGCCTTTTGCTCTTTGGCGCTTTCCTCGTTTGTCGCCTTTCGTTTGGGCGGCATTCTTCCGCCTGTTTTGGTTCTTTGGTTACTCGAGAGGTTCCGAGTCAGTCCAGGCGACTAAAACCCGAGCCAAGACGGCTGCCCGGAAACTTATTGCTCTTGCTGAGCAAGGTCCTGTTTTACTTGTTGGGCACGGTATTATGAATCGACTCATTGCCAAAGAGCTTATCGCTTTGGGCTGGACAGGCCCCAGCAAGCATCGGAGCAAATACTGGAGTGCCGGTGTTTATCGGTTTTAAACTTAACGCTACTCCAACGAGCTAATAACACTGGGCACAATCCCATTGTGTTTGAGAACGCTGAATAGTGACAATAAACGCTATGATTAAGGCGGTAAGCTAGCCATGATTGAAAGCCGTGAATATTTGCGGCCGGATTTTTTTATAAACAAAATAGCCGATGATGGCGAGGCTGAGCCAAACGGTAACCAGCGGTCCGACGACATAATTGTAGCTGCTGACCAGGTAAAGATATTCGGAGTTATAGTCGGTATTGAACAAACTGCCGTTCATTTTTATTTGCCATACCCAACCGGCATGACAGCCGATGCATAGACCTAAGCTCTCTTTTACCTGCGTCCTGAGCACGGCAAGAAAAGCGCCGACCGCCAGCAATGAAAAGAATGACGAGGTGTTTTTCGGATTCAGTACATTGGAAAATGCTTCACCTAACAGGATAAAGCCGCTTGATAGATGAAAATTCTGTTGGGATATTTCGGTTTTGCTATCCAGAAAATGCAGCGCCGCAAAATAAGCCGAGCTGATCAAAATTGCTGCAACAACCGGCATGTTCTTTTTTAAGCCGGCCAACAGCATGCCTCGAAAAATCGATTCTTCAACGACGGCAATCAGCAGGGACAACAATAAGGAAAGAATCGTTTTTTCAGCGATGAAACCGACAGTCCACGGCTGCGAGTCGTCAACAACATCGATACCGAGAACATACAAAACAATAAATACCGGCATCAGGGTAATCAATCCGATTCCGAATCCTTGCGGTAACTGCTTCAAAAATATCGGTCTTGCGCTAAATCCCAAGTCTTCTTTTTTAAATTTCAGGTAAGCCATTGCCGGAAAAATACTCAGCAGCAGGAGTATCTGCGTTAAGCGGGTGATTAATTTTCGTAATGCAGACGGATCATCCAGGCCCAGCGCGATCAAATAACCCAATAGACAAGCCGTTGATGTTGCCGCCAGCAAAACCAGCAAGGGCACTATTGAATAAGCAAGGTATCGTTTCATCGTTGACTCTCAATTTCCGGATTTGTAATGTTGCCAAAGTCGCCCCACAACATCTGGACAGCGGCTAGGGCGGCAAGCGATGCGGTTTCGGCTCTTAATATGCGGCTGCCTAAACGGACCGGAATAAAGCCGGAGGCTTTGGCCGCGTCTCGTTCCTGATTGGAAAAACCGCCTTCGGGGCCGGTCAGTAGAGTCACTTTCATGGTTTCAGGTTTTAACTCCGATAATGTCGTTTCCGCGTAAGGATCGAGAAACACTTTAAGTCCTTGCTGATTACCTACCCAGTTTTGCAGTTGTTCAACTTCCAGCAAAGGGGGCAGGGTGGTTCTGCCGCTTTGTTCGGCGGCATGTTGAACTATTTTTTGCCAATGCAACAAACGTTGCGGTTTTTTTTCGCCTTTGAATTGCACTACGCAACGTTCGGTCAATAACGGTGTGATGTGATTAACGCCCAGTTCTACGGCTTTTTGTACGGTCAGATCCATTCTGTCGCCTCTCGATATGCCCAGGCCCAATGTTACCTGTAGCGGTGATTCGACGCTCCGGTCATGCCATTGCCCGACATCAAGCAGCACGGCTTTCCGAGTGACTTCTATGATCGTACACAAATATTCTCCGCCGTGACCGTTAAACAAAATGACTTGGTCGTCTTTTTTCAGCCGTAACACTGTCCTGACATAATGGCCGTTGTCATCATCCAGTTCGATTAGTTTGCCTGTAGCCAGCGGTGCCGGCGTATATAATCTGGAAACTCGCATAATCAGTCCTTAACCGCCTGTTGTATGCCTTGCCAAGCGACTTCGGCGATTAACCTTAGCTGCTCTTCGGTCACAATGTAGGGCGGCATGAAGTAAATGACGTTGCCCAAGGGGCGCAACAAGACGCCTTTAGACAGCGCGTATTGATAGACTCTAAGCCCTCGACGTTCCTGCCAGGGATAAGGTTCGCGGGTGTGCTTGTTTTTGACCATTTCAATCGCCAGGATCATGCCGGTTTGCCGGACTTCGGCGACATGTGGATGGTCATGAAAACGCAGCGCCGCTTTCGCCATGATCGCAGCTAAAGACCGGTTTTTTTCGATAATGTTGTGTTGTCGGAAAATATCCAGGGTAGCCAGTGCGGCCCTGCATGCCAGCGCATTGCCGGTATAGCTGTGCGAATGCAGGAATGCGCTCATCGATTGATAGTCGGCATAGAATGCCTGGTATACCTGATCTGTGGTTAATACTGCCGACAACGGCAAATAGCCGCCGGTTAAGCCTTTGGATAAGCAGATAAAATCGGGGCTGATTGCCGCTTGCTCGCAAGCAAATAACGTTCCGGTGCGCCCGAAGCCGACCGCGATTTCATCAGCGATTAAATGCACATGGTATTTATCGCAGACAGTGCGCAGCAATTTCAAATAGACCGGATCGTACATGCGCATATTGCCGGCACATTGCACCAAAGGCTCAATGATAATCGCACAAACCGTATCGCCATGTTGTTGCAGCGTCTGTTCCATCAGCGTGAAGCGGCGGGTGGAATAATCCGCCCATGATTCGCCGGGTTCGCGCTGGTAACAGTCCGGGCCGGGCACGGTGATGACGTCCATTAATAACGGCGCATAGGTTTCTTTATAGAGCGCCACATTACCGACGGCCAGCGCGCCTAAGGTTTCGCCGTGATAGCTGTTTTCCAGCGTGATGAATTTGGTTTTTTGAGTTTGTCCGTGATTGCGCCAATAGTGAAAACTCATTTTGAGCGCGACTTCCACCGCAGAAGAGCCATTGTCGGCATAAAAGCAGCGGTTCAATCCTGTCGGCGTTATTTCAATCAGTTCTTCCGCCAGTTTGACGGCGGACTCGTGGGTGAATCCGGCAAAGATTACATGCTCCAGCGTATCGAGCTGGTCTTTTAATGCGGCGTTGATGGCAGGATTGGCATGTCCGAATAAATTCACCCACCATGAGCTAATCGCATCAAGATAGCGATTGCCGTCAAAATCCTCCAGCCAAATACCTTGCCCTTTTTTGATCGGGATAACCGGAAAAGTCTCGTGATCTTTCATTTGTGTGCAGGGATGCCACAAAACGGATATATCGCGGTCGGAAAGGGATTGGTTAGACGGCATGGGTTTAAGGTTCAGGTTGATGCTCGCATTTGCTTGCCTGATTGACGTCTTTAGTCGTGGGGCTTGATTTGCAAGTTCTCCAGAATCGCCAAGGTAGGCGCGGATTGATTCATGGTATAAAAATGCAATCCCGGCGCGCCGCCATCGAGTAAGCGCTGGCAAAGGTCGGTAACGACATCCAGGCCGAATGCTTGTATCGCTTCTTTATCATCGCCAAAACTTTCCAGGCGTTTTCGCAGCCAGCGCGGAATATCCGCACCACACATTTCCGAAAAGCGGAACAGTTGCGAATACTGGGTAATCGGCATGATGCCGGGCACAATAGGGATGGTTATGCCGTTTTTTTCACAGCTATCGACAAAGTGAAAATACGCTTCGGCATTGTAAAAATACTGGGTAATGACTGCATTGGCGCCCGCAGCCACTTTACGCTTGAAATTTTTAAAGTCTTCCACGCCGCTGGCGGCTTGCGGATGTACTTCGGGGTAGGCGGCTACATGAATCTGGAAATGATCGCCGGTTTCCTGGCGGATAAATTCGACCAACTCATTGGCGTAGCGAAATTCCCCGGCTGACATCATGCCGGAAGGCAAATCGCCTCTTAACGCGACAATTTTAGTAATGCCGTGATCTTGGTAGTCTTTTAAAATCGCGCGAATATTGTCTTTGGTTGAGGCAACGCAGGATAAATGCGGTGCGGCAGCGATACCTTTGGATTGAATATCAATAACCGTTGAAAAAGTTTTATCGCGAGTCGAACCGCCGGCGCCAAAGGTAACGGAAAAAAAGTCCGGATTGAGCTTAGCCAGTTTACTGTGAACAATCTGCAAACTGGCGGTGCCTTCTTCTGTTTTCGGCGGATAAAACTCGAAACTGAACAGCTGGGGATGTTTTTTTTGTGACTGCATTTTATGGTCTCACTGACGGGAATCTGTAATGTATCGTTCCCACGGTTTCTGTCGAGATACCGCTGTGGACGCATTGCGTTCCGTACCGCCACAGCGGTACGGATTGCATTCCCACGGAGATCGTGGGAACGATGATTGATCAATAACGGTAATGATCAGCTTTAAACGGCCCTTCAATTGGAACATTGATGTATTTAGCTTGTTCGGCGGTTAAGACAGTCAAATTCACGCCCAACTGCTTAAGGTGCGATCTGGCGACTTTTTCGTCCAGTTTTTTAGGTAGTATGTAAACCTTGTTTTCATACTGTGCTGAATTTTCCCAGAGTTCCATTTGCGCCAGAACCTGGTTGCAGAATGAGTTAGACATCACAAAACTAGGATGTCCGGTCGCGCAACCCAAGTTAACCAAACGGCCTTCTGCCAGGATAATCAAGCGTTTGCCGTTAGGGAAAATCACATGGTCAACCTGAGGTTTGATGTTTTCCCAAGTGTATTGACGCAATGACGCAATGTCGATTTCCGCATCGAAATGGCCGATATTGCAAACAATGGCTTGATCTCTCATCGCAAGCATGTGCTGATGGGTAATAATATTAAAGTTGCCGGTTGCGGTAACAAAAATATTCGCTAGCGGAGCAGCGTCTTCCATGGTGACTACACGGTAACCTTCCATAGCCGCTTGCAATGCACAAATCGGGTCGATTTCGGTAATTAATACCGTTGCGCCAAGGCCACGTAAGGATTGCGCGCAACCTTTTCCGACATCGCCATAGCCGCAGACTACTGCGATTTTACCGGCGATCATCACGTCGGTGGCGCGCTTAATACCGTCAACCAGTGATTCGCGGCAACCGTACAAGTTATCGAATTTCGATTTGGTGACTGAATCGTTAACATTAAATGCCGGAACTTTTAACGTGCCTTTGGCAACCATTTCATACAGACGCAATACGCCGGTAGTGGTTTCTTCGGACAAGCCTTTAATATCGGCCATCAATTCAGGATATTTATCATGCATCATGACGGTCAAGTCGCCGCCATCGTCCAATATCATGTTCGGGCGCCAGCCATCGAGACCGTCAATGGTTTGGGCAATGCACCATTCTGCTTCTTCTTCCGTTTCGCCTTTCCATGCAAAAACAGGAATACCGGCAGCCGCCATTGCCGCAGCGGCATGATCCTGCGTAGAAAAGATATTGCAAGAAGACCAACGAACCTCTGCACCCAATGCGGTCAGGGTTTCAATTAATACTGCTGTTTGAATGGTCATGTGCAAGCAACCGGCAATACGCGCGCCTTTTAATGGCTGCTTTGCACCGAATTCTTCGCGCAGGGCCATCAAGCCCGGCATTTCGGTTTCGGCAATATTGATTTCCTTACGGCCCCATTCTGCCAAAGCAATATCGGCGACTTTATAATCTGGCTGGCTCATTATGTTTCTCGTATTTAGTAGTTAGTTAAGACCGGCAGCATCTTTTAATGCGTCAACCTTGTCGGTTTTTTCCCAGCTAAATGAGTCTTCGGTACGTCCGAAATGACCATAGGCAGCCGTCGTTTGATAGATAGGTTTTAATAACCCCAGCATGGCAATCAAGCCTTTGGGTCTTAAGTCAAAAATATCCCTGATGATCTGTACCAGTCTGTCTTCGCTGATTTTGCCGGTGCCAAAGGTTTCGACGGTGATGGACGTAGGTTCTGCAACGCCGATGGCGTAAGAAACCTGAATCTCGCAACGCTCGGCTAATTCGGCCGCAACAATGTTTTTTGCTACATAACGCGCCATATAGGCTGCGGAACGATCGACTTTTGAAGGATCTTTGCCTGAAAATGCGCCGCCACCGTGTCTTGCCATGCCGCCGTAACTATCAACGATAATTTTACGTCCGGTTAAGCCGCAATCGCCGACGGGACCGCCGATAACGAACTGGCCTGTCGGGTTAATAAAGTATTTGGTATCTTTATGCAGCCATTCTTTAGGCAGAACCGGCAGGATAATTTCGTCCATTACTGCTTCATGTAATGCTTTTGTCGCAATTTCAGGAGAATGCTGAGTCGACAGAACAACCGCGTCAATCGCTACCGGTTTGTTGTTTTCGTAACGGAAGGTAACTTGGCTTTTGGCGTCAGGACGTAGCCAAGGCAGGGTTTTATTTTTACGTATTTCAGACTGACGTTTAACCAGCAGGTGAGCATAGGTAATTGGAGCCGGCATCAATACGTCGGTTTCATTGCTGGCATAGCCAAACATCAAGCCTTGATCGCCCGCACCTTGTTCGTGGTCTTCGGCTTCATCGACGCCCATTGCGATATCCGCAGATTGTTTGCCGATAGCGTTTAAAACTGCGCAACTTTGACCGTCGAAGCCTATATCGCCGTGGTCATAGCCAATTTCGCAAACGACTTTTCGAACCAGGGCTTCAAGATCAACCCAAGCATCGGTGGTTACTTCGCCGGCCAAAATGACCATGCCGGTTTTTACGAGCGTCTCGCAAGCAACGCGTGAGCGAGGGTCTTGTGCCAATAAGGCGTCAAGTACCGCATCTGAAATTTGATCCGCAACCTTATCAGGATGCCCTTCTGAAACTGATTCTGATGTGAATGTATAATTATTGCTCACGATTACCACCTTACTAAAATGTAAAACCCAGATGTACAAAAGGCTGCATAGGCAGCCTTCTTGTGTATGGTGGGCCCTGTAGGACTTGAACCTACGACCTGCCGATTATGAGTCGGACGCTCTAACCAACTGAGCTAAGGGCCCTTTCTATTATTTATTCGCCATCCAAAAAGCATCTCAATTGTTCTGATCTTGACGGATGTCTAAGTTTTCTCAATGCTTTGGCTTCAATTTGACGGATTCTTTCACGTGTCACATCGAATTGCTTGCCTACTTCTTCCAACGTGTGGTCGGTATTCATGTTAATACCAAAGCGCATACGCAAAACTTTCGCTTCTCTTGCAGTTAATCCTGCCAATACGTTTTGTGTTGACTCACGCAAGCCGGCAATCGTTGCAGCTTCAACCGGGGACAATACTTTAGCATCTTCTATGAAATCTCCCAAATGAGAATCTTCATCGTCACCGATAGGCGTTTCCATTGAAATGGGTTCTTTAGCAATTTTCAATACCTTGCGAACTTTATCTTCAGGCATTTCCATGCGTTCCGCCAATTCTTCCGGCGTCGCTTCCCGTCCCAATTCCTGAAGAATCTGCCTGGAAATCCGGTTCAATTTATTGATCGTTTCGATCATATGCACCGGTATGCGAATAGTTCTGGCCTGGTCCGCAATGGACCGGGTAATGGCCTGTCTGATCCACCATGTTGCATACGTTGAAAACTTGTAGCCGCGGCGATATTCAAATTTATCAACCGCTTTCATTAAACCGATATTACCTTCTTGAATTAAGTCGAGGAATTGTAATCCGCGATTAGTATATTTTTTAGCTATTGAAATGACCAGCCTTAAGTTGGCCTCAATCATTTCTTTTTTCGCGCGTCTTGCTTTGGCTTCGCCGATAGACATGCGCCGGTTAATATCTTTTAGTCCGCTAATGGTCAAGCCGTACTCGGCCTCTATATCGGCCAATATTTTTTGGGCCTTTCTTACGTCTTTTTCACGTTCTTTCAACGCTTCCGAGTATTTGCTTGCTGTATTTAAATACTGGTCAAACCATTCTGAACTGGTCTCATGCTCAGGAAAAGAAGCAATAAACTCTTTGCGCGGCATTTTTGCGTGATTGATGCAAATATCCATAATGAGCTTTTCCTGTTCACGCACAGCAGTAACGCCATTAGGAATAATAGCCGTTAATTTCTTTAAGTATTGTGGAGTCCATTTAAACTCCATGAACAAGTCGGCCAGCGCTTCAAACTCTTGTTCCGTCTTGTCGCTTGAATAGCCATGCTTTCTGATTGCGGAGGAGGCTATTTTTAGTTGCTTTCTAAGATCTTCAACCTTCTCTTTAACTTCTTCGTAATTTAGTCCTTTCGGCTCTTCTTCTGCCGGAGTTTCTTCGACATCTTCGCTCACAGGCAGGGCAGTTACAAAATCCTCGGGCTCGCTTAAATCTACAAAGCCGGAAATTAAATCGGTAAGACGAATGCCGCCTTCTTCGCCGGAGATATTATCAAAGGATTGTAAAAAATCTTCAACAACGATACAGGAACGGGCAATGGCTTTAACCAGTTGCTGTTGTCCTTCTTCGATGCGCTTGGCAATTTTTAATTCGTCTGCGCGGGTCAGCAATTCCACGGAGCCCATTTCCCGCATATACATGCGTACTGGATCTGTGGTTCTGCCAAACTCACTATCAACGGAAGCTAAGGCTGCGACTTCTTCCGCGTCTTCATCGTCCGTCGTAACGGCTGCTGAATCAGTAATAAGGGAATCTTCATCCGGCGCAACTTCATAAACCTGAATCCCCATATCATTGATCATGCCAATAATATCTTCAATTTGCTCAGGATCAACAATATCACTGGGCAAGTGATCATTAACCTCGGCATAGGTCAAGTAACCCTGTACTTTGCCTTTGGCTATCAATTGTTTAAGTTGGGACTGCTGTTGTTCTTGATTCATCATTTACTCACGGAAGACTCTGCTCGGCCTGACTTCGCCGAACCGAGAATTATACTACAAATTCCTGTTATTTGGCACCAAAATTTTAGCTGTCAACATTTTGCGCAACAGCTCTTTCTCCTGTGCATCCAGTCCTTCTGTTTTGTCTTTATTCAGTAGCTTGGTTAGGGTTGTCTCTCTGGCTTGAATTAATAACCTGTCCAGAGAGTCGCAAAATACTGCTTCTATCTTGTCATCCGAAACCTGTACGTCCAATAAAGCTAATGCTTTTATAGGTTTCTCTTCGTTAGTGTCTCTATAACATTCCACTAAAACAGCTGCATTTGCTGGATTTTTATCTGTAATCACTTGCAGGATGCTTTTAAACAGGGCTGCACCTGAAAATTCCAGTTCGTTCCAGTCAATCTCGCGCTGCTCAACAATATCGGCTAGCCTGGGATTTTGCACCAGCAAGGCGATTGCAACGCGCGCCGAGGATAATCTGCCGCCATCCTGAAGCCTATTCCTGCCTATTATCTGATTTTGTTTCAGGTTTTGTTTAGATGCAAGTGTAGCTGCATTCTCCAAAACATCCAGACTGGCCCATCCAGATAATTCTTTTAATCGTGCAAACATCATCTCTTTAAAAATACTTTCCGGTAATTTTTCCAGGTATGGTTTGGCTTTGTTTACTAATTGCGCTCGCCCTTCCATTTCGGACAGATTCAGTTCATTTGAAAAGTGTCCGAAAAAATATTCCGACAATGTTTCAGCGGTCTGTAAGCGCTCAATAAATCTATCAATTCCTTCCTCTCGCACCAGTGAATCAGGATCATGATGTTGCGGCAACAGCATGATGCGAATCTGTCGTCCATCTTTCAAGCTGGCAAAAGCCGGTTCCATTGCTCTCCATGCTGCTTCCCGTCCGGCTTTATCCCCATCAAAACAAAACACCAGTTCCGGGGAGAGTCGGAATAACAAATCAAGATGCGCTTGTGATGCTGCTGTCCCCAAAGTTGCGACTGCGTAATGAATACCAAACTGAGCCAGGGCGATAACGTCCATATAACCCTCAACGATCAAAATCCTTTGAGGCTTGGTTATCTTTTTTAGGAGTTCATGTAAGCCGTAAACTTCTTTGCCTTTGTGAAATAGGGACGTTTCTGGAGAATTCAAGTATTTGGGT
This sequence comes from Methylobacter sp., assembly GCF_036845245.1. Classification (NCBI taxonomy): domain Bacteria; kingdom Pseudomonadati; phylum Pseudomonadota; class Gammaproteobacteria; order Methylococcales; family Methylococcaceae; genus Methylobacter; species Methylobacter sp. The sequence continues at coordinate 119,069 of NZ_DAIUEH010000005.1, read as the reverse complement.
AAAGAATTGTCGAGTACTCGCCCTCCAAAGCCTATAATTCGGGCTCGCTTGTCCCGGATTGGAAACATGATTCGGCCGCGAAAGCGGTCATAGGGCTGTCCGCTCTCTTTGTCGACTAATAATCCGGCTTCAAGTAATAATTTCTGGTCAAACCGGGTCGCCAGGGCTTTCCATTCGTCGGGTGCGTAGCCCAGCATGAAATCGCCGGCACAGCCGCGGCCGACTCCCCTATTTTTTAAATATTCGACAGCCTTTTTTCCTTCATCGCTAGTTCGGAGTTGTTCGGTATAAAAGGTGGCTACCTGCTCCATCAATGCATACAGATTGTTTGTATCTTCTTTCTTCTGTCCTGGCTGATATTCGATTGATTCTCTGGGTACTTCGATTCCGGCAAATCCAGCTAAGTCCTCAATAGCTTCAACAAAATCAAGATGGTTGAAGTTCATTAGAAAGCTAATGGAGTTGCCGCTAGCGCCGCAGCCAAAACAATGAAAAAACTGTTTTTTTTGGTTTACGGAAAAACTGGGGGTTTTTTCGGCATGAAAAGGACAGCGGGCGACGAAGTTGTTACCCGTTTTTTTTAGGGGGACGTGCGAATCGATTAAATCGACAATATCAACCCGCACCAAAAGCTCATCAATGAATTCGCGAGGGATTCTACCGGACATTCAATGCTCCGACGACTGCACGAATGCAGGAGGTAGGGCAACGCAGGAGCAATTGCCAAGAAAGTTGGTAAAAATACTATCCAGCTAGCGCGGCCTTGATTTTGATACTTACAGCCGACATATCGGCGCGCCCTTGCATTTTTGCTTTAAGCAAAGCCATGACTTTGCCCATATCCTTAACCGATTCTGCGCCGGACTCTGCAATAGCGTCTTTGACCATTGAATCAATTTCAGCTTCTGTCAAAGCCTGGGGCAAAAAGTCCTGGATCACAGGAATTTCGGCCTCTTCGATGTCCACCAGGTCTTGTCGACCAGCTTCAGCGTATTGTCGGATAGATTCGCGGCGCTGCTTGAGCATCTTATCGAGAACCTGAATAACCCGTTCGTTATCCAAAGTAATGCGTTCATCGACTTCGACCTGTTTAATAGCAGCTAAAATCAAACGAATTACGCCAAGTCTTGCTTTGTTGCCGCCTTTCATGGCGGCTTTCATATCTTCCTTGATACGATCTGTTAACAAATCCATCGTATTGGCCTTGGTTTTACAGTGCAGGACGTCCGCGACGTAAGTTCTTCAGAGCATAACGTTCGCGCGCTAATTTTTTTAAGTGACGCTTAACAGCAGCAGCGCCTTTGCGTTTGCGTTCTGCGGTTGGTTTTTCGTAAAACTCGCGGCGACGCACTTCCGCCAAAACACCTGCTTTTTCACAAGCGCGTTTAAAACGGCGAATCGCAATATCAAAAGGTTCGTTTTCTTTGATTTTTACTGACGGCATATAATGACCTGAATATGTTAATATTTAAAAAGTTAGGATTTTTTAATCCACCGAACAAACAGAACCCTTAATTATACCTTTACTTTTATAAATTTCAAAAACTCAATGTACGTTTTAGGCATAGAAACTTCTTGCGATGAAACCGGTGTCGCGATTTATCACTCCGAACAAGGCCTGTGCAGCCATCTTTTATACAGTCAGGTAGCAATGCATAGCGAGTACGGAGGCGTCGTCCCAGAGCTTGCGTCGCGCGATCACATTCGAAAATTAGTGCCATTGATTAAGCAATGCTTACAAGAAAGCCAGCTAACCAGTAGCGATATTGGTGGCATTGCTTACACGGCAGGACCTGGCTTAATGGGGGCATTATTGGTCGGCGCGGCGACGGCCAGAAGTCTGGCTTGGACATGGCAAGTTCCCGCACTTGCCGTTCATCATATGGAAGGGCATTTACTTGCGCCTATGTTGGAAGAAAATCCGCCGGAATTTCCTTTTGTTGCATTGCTAATCTCCGGAGGGCATACGCTACTTGTGCATGTTGAAGGTATCGGTCGCTATCAATTGTTAGGTGAATCCCTCGATGATGCGGCCGGTGAAGCTTTTGATAAGACCGCGAAAATGCTGGGCCTGGGTTACCCTGGAGGACCGAAATTGTCCGCGCTTGCAGAACAGGGCAGACCGCAAATTAAATTTCCTCGCCCGATGACCGACCGTCCCGGATTGGATTTTAGTTTTAGCGGCTTAAAAACATTCACGTTGAATACCGTTAATGCCTCTAAAAAAACCGATCAGGATAAGGCCGATGTCGCTGCTGCATTTCAAATTGCGGTGGCCGAGACGCTCAGTATTAAATGCCGGCGGGCTTTGCAACAAACCGGCCTGAAAAGACTTGTTGTTGCCGGAGGCGTCAGCGCCAATAAACAAATTCGCGCGTGTTTGTCGGAAATGGTTGCCAAGGAAAATGCCCAGCTCTATTTTCCGAGACTCCAATTTTGCACTGATAACGGCGCAATGATTGCTTATGCCGGTTGTCAGCGATTAATGACAGGCCAACAGCAAGGGCTGGAAATTTATGCCCGCCCTCGTTGGCCGATTAGTGAATTAACCGGCTGCTGATCAACCTTCCTGTCCGGCCAGCAGCCGCTGAATATTACCTTTATGTCGCCACAACAAGAAAATCATCATCACCACGGAAGCCGCAACAATGGCTTGATCGCCAACGATGAACCAGGCAAAAATCGGCGACAATGTCGATGCAATTAATGCAGACAAAGATGAAATTTTGCCCAGCTTATAAATCAGGTACCAGGTTGCCATGAAGGCAAGACCGAGTGCCCAGAAAAAACCGAGCAACACCCCGACCGATGTCGCGACGCCTTTCCCGCCTTTAAAACCGAAAAACACCGGATAAAGATGCCCCATGAAGGCCGCCAAGCCGGTCGCAGCCACTAACTCGGTCGACAACCCCAGTGCATTCGCGGCATAGACTGGGATCAATCCCTTCAGCATATCGCCCAACAGGGTAATCGCTGCCGCCTTTTTTCCACCAATACGCATCACATTGGTCGCTCCCGGATTGCCCGAACCCTGCTCGCGAGGATCCGGCAGGCCCATCAGGCGACAAATAATAATTGCACTGGAAATTGAGCCTATTAAATAAGCAGCCGGAATAAACAACCATTCAACCATTGCGTAACCTTTTCATCATTCAGAACTTGTAAGCACAGTGCGTTTCCCTGATACTTACAGCCCCATGGATACGGGACGTAGAGTAATGCAGGAGCACAAACCGAGCAATTTAAAAAACACGCATCATAACCGGAAATCACAATGGACATCATATTTTTAGGCGGGCTGGAAATTAAAACTATTATCGGTATTTACGATTGGGAAAGAGTGACCAAACAAACCGTCATTCTTGATATTGAGATGGCTTTTGATATTCAAAAAGCCGCTGAAACCGATGATATTCAATACACTCTTGATTACAAAACCGTTTCTCACCGCATTATTTCATTTGTCGAAGCCAGCCAGTTTTTGCTGGTTGAAAAGTTAATTTCAGAAATAGCCGATATTATACGTAATGAATTTAGCGTGCCTTGGGTGAAAATAACCTTGAATAAAAAAGGCGCGATCAGTGGCGCCAGTGATGTTGGTATTGTGATTGAGCGAGGAGTACTGAAGCCGTGACCAAAGGCTATATCAGCATAGGCAGCAATATAGACAAGGATAAGCACATTCCTGCCAGCCTGCTGGCGCTTGAGCAAGCCTTTGGCAAACTGACGGTTTCAAGTATTTATGAATCCGAGCCTGTGGGCTTTACGGGCGATACTTTTTATAATCTTGTGGTTGAGTTTGAGTCTGATTTGGATGTCAAGGCGGTCGCTAAACAACTCAGGCAAATTGAACTGGATAATGGGCGCGCTCGCGACAGCCAAAAATTTTCTGCACGTACCCTCGATCTGGATTTGATTCTATACGGCAATTTGATCATCAATGACGGCCGCCTGAAGATACCTCGGGACGAAATTGAACATTACGCTTTCGTGCTTGAGCCTTTAGCGGAAATTGCTCCGGGCTTAAAGCATCCTGTCAGCCATTTGAGCTATGCCGAGCTTTGGAATAAATTCGATAAGACCGGCCTCAAGCAAAAACGCCATATACAGCCTTGATATCTAGCAGAATAGCGTGCGCCCGCCATCGACGGTCAGTATTTGGCCGGTGATATAGTCGGCATCCTTAATCAAAAAAAGCACGGCTTTGGCGATATCGGCCGGTTCACCCTGACGTTTTAAAATTACCCGTTGCAGTATCTCCAGTTTGGCCGATTCGGATAAATCGTTATCGGCCCAGAGTATGGCTCCCGGAGCGACGGCGTTGACTCTGACAGACGGTCCCAGCTCCTTGGCTAAGACTTTAGTCATCGCGGCCAGTCCGGCTTTTGCGATACTGTACACCGGATAGCCGCTTAGTCCGCGTTCGGCATGGATGTCGACAATATTGACTATACAACCCTTATTGTCGGCTAAAGTTTTCGCCAAGGCTTTCGCCAGAAAAAACGGCGCTTTTAAATTGCTGCCCAATAATTCATCCCATTGCTGTTCGGTTACATCAGACATCGCCGTCGGATAAAAGGATGAGGCATTATTTACCAGTACATCGATACCGCCCCAGGCCATGCTGGACTCTTGTGCAACAGCTTCCAGCTCGGTCATGTTCAGTAAATCGGCTTGGATAATTTTTGCCGAATCGGGGCGCTGCTGATTCAGTTCATCGCAAAGCTGCTGCGCTTCTGCTGTCGAAGACCGGTAATGCAAAAAAACATTACAGCCCTCGCTATGCAGCAAGTGCGCACAGGCCGCGCCTATACGCTTGGCCGCGCCGGTAATCAATACGTTTTTTGCCCGACCGTTCATCAGGCTTTGTGTGCCAGACTTTTACTCGCCACTTCGTAAACATCTTTGGAAATTGCTTCGGTCGATATAATCCGTTCCAGTTGTGCTTTCATCAGCGCCTGCCTGCCTTCATCATATCTTCGCCATGCTGTTAACGCGCCGACCATGCGGGATGCAACCTGCGGGTTCAGTGTGTTCAATGCAATAATTTGGTCGGCGAGAAATTGATAGCCTTGGCCGTTGGCGGCGTGGAAATGCAGCGGATTAGACTGACTGAATGCACCTATCAGCGATCTGACGCGGTTTGGATTTTTTAAATCAAATGCCGGGTGCTGCATTAGCGCCTGCACTGTCGCAAAGGTGTCGGGGGTGCTGCTGGAAGCTTGCAGCGCAAACCATTTATCGATAACCAGTGCTTCCGCTTGCCATTGACGATAAAAACTGTCCAGGCATTGCTGTTTGGCAGGATGCGGGTTATTGACGATAGCCGTCAACGCCGCCATCTGGTCGGTCATGTTCTTGGCGGCGTTAAATTGTTGCTGAGATAATTGATGAATATCTTTATTTTCCAGCGTGCTTAAATAACTTAAACAAGTGTTCTTGATGCGTCTGCGGCCTATTGTGCCGGAGTCGAATTTCCCTGATTCATCTTTATGATTTTTATGATACAAAGCCTGGAACTGCGTTTGCAGCTGTTCGGCTAAAGTCAGGATGACAAATTCGCGGGCGGTATGGATGGCTTCTACATCGACTACTGGCATTTGTTCGGCCAAGTAGGTTTCTGACGGCAGGCTTAATAGCAAAGAAAAATACGACAAGTCATCCCACGGTTGCTCCAGCACCTGCTTAAAGGCTGTGGTCATAATGGGGTTGACGTGCAGTTCCCTGCCGTTTTGTATGTCGGCAATCAGTCCGGTAATAATTTGTCCTGCCAGTTGCTGCCCGGCTTCCCAACGATTAAAAGTATCGCTGTCGTAGCTTAATAAAAACGCCAGCTCATCCAGGCTGCGCTCCATCACCAGTTTAACCGGCGCTGAAAAGCCTCTTAAGATAGAAATCACCGGTTGTTCGGCCAGGCCTTCAAAGGTAAAGGTCTGTTCGGGCTGAGTAAGTTGCAAAATGACTTCATTACAAGCCTGATCGACGCCTTGTAGTTTGCAGGATGCGACGGAGCCGTCTTTATTAAGCAAGCCCATAGTTACCGGAATGTGCAGCGGCTCTTTTAGCGCTTGTCCAGGCGTCGGCGGGCAGCTTTGGCTGATGGTTAAAGCCAGGGTTTGTGTGGAGGCTTCGTAGTGCTGTTGAACCGTTAATACCGGCGTTCCGGCTTGGGCGTACCAGCGGCGGAATTGGGTCAAATCAATGCTATTAGCTGCTTCCATAGCGCTGACAAAATCATCGCAGGTAACCGCTTGTCCGTCATGACGTTCAAAATATAAGTCACTGCCTTTGCGAAAACCTTCCGCGCCAACCAGCGTATGAATCATGCGTACCACTTCGGCGCCTTTTTCATACACGGTCAAGGTGTAAAAATTGTTGATTTCTATGTAAGCGTCAGGGCGTATCGGATGGGCAAGGGGGCCTGCGTCTTCGGCAAACTGGCGGGTGCGCAGCATGTTGACATCTTCGATACGTTTAACGGCTCTGGAGGTACGGTCTCCGGTAAATTCCTGGTCACGAAACACCGTAAAGCCTTCTTTTAAACTGAGCTGGAACCAGTCCCGGCAGGTGATGCGATTGCCGGTCCAGTTGTGGAAATATTCATGGCCGATGACGGCTTCGATATGTTCATAATCGGAGTCGGTCGCGGTATCGGGCCGCGCCAGCACAAATTTGGTATTAAATACGTTAAGTCCCTTGTTTTCCATCGCGCCCATGTTGAAGTGGCTGACTGCGACGATCATATATAAATCCAGGTCGTATTCACGGCCGTAGACCTGTTCATCCCAACGCATCGCGTTTTTCAGCGATTCCATCGCATGGTCGCATTTATCCATGTCGTGCTTTTCGACAAAAATTTGCAGGTCGATGTCGCGACCGGATCGCGTGATAAAACGGTCTGCGATGCATTCGAGTTGCCCTGCTACCAGTGCAAACAAATAACACGGTTTATTGAACGGGTCTTCCCAGGTTACCCAGTGGCGATTATCCGGCAATTCTCCCTGAGCAACTTTATTGCCGTTGGATAATAAAACCGGATAACGGTCCTTGTCGCCGGTTATGGTTGTGGTGAACAGGGTCATCACATCGGGGCGATCCAGAAAATAGGTGATTTTCCTGAAACCTTCCGCCTCGCATTGAGTGCAGAGCATGCCGTTGGACAAGTACAATCCTTCCAGAGCGGTATTGGCTTTCGGATTAATCGTGTTCTCAATGGTCAGCACAAAACGTTGCTGTTGCGGAACATTGTTAATGATCAGCGCGTCCTGGGTTTGCAGGTATTGGTCTTTGCTTAAGTCATTGCCGTCATCCAGATTAATACGGATCAGTTTCAGGTTTTCGCCCGCTAAGATCAGCGATGCGTCGTCAGACCGGCTGGCAGGGTTGCGGCTCAGCGTGAGCCGGGAGCTAACCTGGGTGTTTTCATCATCGAGGTTAAAATTTAACGCAACGCTGTGAATCAGGTATTCGGGGACAGTGTAGTCTTTTAGGTAGATGGTTTGAGGATTAGGGTCGCGCATTATTTATACCTGCTGTTGTGAGCGGAATATCGGATGTTTGGGGCGGCGAACAGTGCGATTAACAACCAGGCTGTTAAGAAACAAACGCCGCCGAAAGGAGTGATCATGCCTAGCCAATGATGGTTGAGCAGTGCCAGGGCATACAAGCTGCCGGAAAACAGCAGGATGCCTGCGAACATCAACCATCCTGCCCAGTGCAATAATTTGGAGTCAGGCGCTTGCCGGTGAATCAGGGCAATGCCGATCAGTCCAAGTGCATGCCACATTTGATAAGTCACGCCGGTTTGGTAGACAGCCAGCATCTCCGGACTGATCACGGTTTTTAAGCCGTGGGCGCCGAATGCGCCCATGCCGACGCCAATTAATGCGCTTAATGCGCCGAGCAATAAAAAAGTCGATTTCATCATTTTTCCATCAGCCTGGGCATGAGTTGCACCAGATTACAGGGGCGGGTGCGGTGATCGAGTTGCTCCTTGATCAAGGCGTCCCATGCGGTGCGGCAGGCTCCCGATGAGCCGGGCAGGCAAAACAGATAGGTCGCATTGGCGACTCCGGCAATTGCCCTGGACTGGATGGTTGAGGTTTTAATGTCCTGATAGGACAGCATCCTGAAAACTTCGCCGAAACCGTCCAGCATCTTGTCCAGCAACGGCGCAACCGCCTCAGGCGTGCCGTCCCGGCCTGTCACGCCGGTGCCGCCGGTGCTGATCACGACATTAACGTCATCAGCGGCAATCCAGTTCGAAACGGCCGCCCGGATTTGATAAATGTCATCCGGTACTATTTTCTTTTCGATAACCTGATGGCCTGCATCGGTCGCGCGGTCCACCAGAGTTTTGCCGGATATATCATCGGCATCGGTGCGGCTGTCGGAAACGACCAGTATGGCGATATTTAAAGAGATGAACTGTTTTTCTGTGCTCATTGATTGATGCTCGGTGTAGGGACAGCTTATCGGGCGTCCGGCTAATGCAGCTGTGGTTTGATATCAGGGCGAGCCAGAAAAAGGATGGCCAGCATGCATTGACTTAAGGCGTAAAACCATGAAGAGCACGAACAAAAGCTAAAGTGAAAACTTTGTGCCTGCTGTGCTCTTCGTAATTTCAAGCAATTGATTGAATATACCGGCTTTCCGCTTCTAAGTGAATGCTTACAATTTTATTTTAACACAACAAAGAACCCTTCCTGGCCCCTCTGAATGTTAATCAGCAAAGGGCCGTTCGGATCAATTACCTGCTTTAATTCTTCAATATTATGAACGCGAAAGCGATTTGCCGATACGATAACGTCGCCGGGGCGCAGGCCTGAGCGCCACGCATCAGATGTTGTGTCTATTTTTTCAATTAAAACGCCTTCAACCTGGCCTTTTAGCGTTGTACTTAACAGCGCGCCCTGTAAGGCATGGTGCAGCAGATTGCCTGCCAGTCGCGGGAACTCCTGTTTACCTATTGTGGCGGTAACTTGTTTTTTCTCATTGCCGCGGAAATATTCCAGGTCAACTTTATCGCCAATTTGCATCATGCCGATAATATTGCGTATGTCATGGCTGTTTTTAATGGGGCGGCTATTGGCTGAAATGATGATATCGCCCGGTTCCAATCCGGCTTTTGCTGCGGGTGAATTGGTTTCAATCCGGCTGATTGCAGCGCCTTGTATGTTTTTTAAATTGAACGCTTTGACCAGCTCAGGCGTCAGATCTTGCGTGGTTACGCCCAACAAGCCGCGACGAACTTCGCCGTGCTTGACCAACGACTCCTTGATGCTCACGACCATATTGGAAGGAATCGCAAAACCGATGCCGACATTGCCGCCGGTAGGAGCAAGGATGGCGGTATTCATGCCGACAAGTTCGCCACGCAGGTTGACCAGCGCTCCCCCCGAATTGCCGGGATTAATAGAAGCGTCGGTTTGGATGAAATCTTCATAGCCCTCTATGCCAAGGCCGGAGCGGCCCAGGGCGCTGACTATGCCGGATGTTACGGTTTGCCCCAAACCGAACGGATTACCGATAGCGACTACAAAATCGCCGACTTTCAGCTGGCTGGAATCGGCAATGGGCAGCATGCTCAGGTTGTCGGCAGGAATCTGAATGATAGCGACATCCGCGTCAGGATCGGTACCGATTAATTTGGCGGCAAGCTGGCGGCCATCATTCAAGGTCACTGTGATGGTGTCCGCTTTATCGATAACATGGTTATTGGTCAGGACAAAGCCTTGTTTGCTGTCGATAATAACACCGGAGCCCAAACTGTTTCTTTGCTGCCGCCGCAATTGCTGATCGGGAATATTAAAGAATTGACGAAAAACCGGATCCTGCATCAGCGGATTTTCACTGACCGTAATATTGGTCGAGGTTGAAATATTGACCACCGCCGGCATGCTGCGCTCAAGCATCGGAGCCAGAGACGGCAATGCCTGTCCTTCCACGAAGGGCGGCAAAGCTCCCTGCGCGGTTGGGGCGATGCATAAGTAAAGGGGCAAAAAAGTTATAAGTAACAGCTGCTTTACAGATTTAGTTTTTATCATGGCTTTTCCGGTGTTTGTGAAACATGCATAAGCCCCAATATATGTGTAAAAATGTTTAATACAAGGTGTGTTAAAGTAGATTATTTTTAAATAACCGGCACTGTCATTTAATTGTCATCTTGCTTAGAATATTTAAATGGCCGTAGACGTCAACTCCGAAGATGGGCTCATCATTCGTAAACTAATTCCGCTCGCAACATTGCCGGGCTCTCGGTTTAATGCGTTATGCGCTGAAATGACGGTTGAGGGAACACAAGACGGTTTTTTGTTTAAAAAAGGCGATGTTTCCCCCGAACTTGTTTATCTGATAAACGGCGAAGTTACACTTCAGGCAGCCGGGCTGGTTGTTGAAGTCATTGCGGCCGGAAGTGATTCCGCCAAGTTTGCGCTGGCGCATCAGATACCAAGAAAGATTGACGCAGTCGCTAACGGAAATGTACGTTTTTTGCGGCTGAATGCTGATATTGTTAATAATCCGCTCTCCCTTGCTTATAAAGAGGACAACAGTTACATGGTCATTGACGAGACTGAAGGCGATCCAGACGACTGGATGACAGCGTTATTGAGATCGCCTATTTTTCAACGTCTTCCCCCCGCCAATTTGCAAAAAATCTTAATGAGTCTGGAAGCCGTTCATTTCCAAAAGGGCGAGACCATACTCGAGCAAGGCGGTGCCGGGGATTATTATTACCTGATTAAAAATGGACAATGCCTGTTAACGCGTAAGCCGTCACCCAATGCAAAAGAGATTAAATTAGCCCAGTTGGCAAATGGCGATACCTTTGGCGAAGATGCCTTGCTTTCCGGTGCGCCTAGAAACGTGACGATCACAGCGCTGACGGATATTGTTTTGTTGCGCCTGGATAAAAAACAATTTGTATCCTTAATAAAAGAGCCCTCTTTAAAGTTTGTCGATTATGCAGGAATGCAGGATGCAGTAAAGCAAGGGGTGGTTTTGCTGGATGTGCGTTCGAAAGATGACTATGACGACCAGCATCTTGACGGTAGCATCAATCTGCCTTTTTTCTCCTTAAGGATGCAGCTTAAAACATTAAGCCATGAAAGACCGGTCGTTGTTGTTTGCCAGGATGGCAGAACCAGTGAGGCCGCTGCATTTTTATTGCTCAGGAATAAGATTGACGCCATAATTCTGAAAGGCGGAATGGAAAGCATTGCGCCAAAGCCGAGTATTACGCCTGAGCCGGAATATGAAGTTTCTGTTTCCACTGAAAATCGCGCTGAAAGTAGTGATCGGAAGCAGATTATAACTACCAATAGTTTGGAAGATCAGGTAAGAGCCCTTAAGCTTGAAAATGAAGCGCTCAAAAATACCAATCAACAGCTCAGTGATAAGTGCATGAAGCTGGAATTTGACAAGCAAAATGCTGAAAAGCAATGCCGCATACTGCACAAGCAAATGGAGAAGCTAACCCAGGTTCTGGATAGGCTAAAAGGAGGATGAGATTATAGATTGACTATAGAGAGCATAGCCCGGTAGTCAAATGTGAAAATACCTGTATCCGGTTTGTGCTCATTGAGCACAAACCGAAAAGGAAACTTTTAAAGCCAAATAATTATTTGATTTTGGCTTCTTTGTAAATAACGTGTTTACGAACAACAGGATCAAATTTTTTGATCTCCATTTTTTCAGGCATTGTCCGTTTGTTTTTTGTTGTCGTATAAAAGTGCCCGGTTCCTTCGGTCGAAATCAATTTAATTTTGTCGCGCATTTTTGTATCCTCTCTTAAGAGTTATCGCCGGCTTTACGCAAATCAGCAAGAACAGCATCGATGCCTTTCTTGTCAATGATACGCATGCCTTTGGTGGAAATTCTGAGGCGAACCCAGCGGTTTTCGCTCTCTACCCAGAATCTGTGGTGTTGCAGATTTGGACAAAAGCGTCTTTTAGTTCTGTTATTAGCGTGTGAAACGTTGTTACCTGTAACTGGGCGTTTGCCTGTTACTTGACATACTCTGGACATGATTAACCCCTAATGCGTGCCTAAATTCAAAAGTTAGCCGAGCTTTATACCAAAAAATCTTTTCAAGGTAAATAACAATCTATAAAATAAAGCCAGCATAACTCTACCGTTCAGGTTGAAAAGGCAGAAAGTACAAGGCAGAAAGCGTAAAAATCACAATATTTTTTTAATCTTTCCGTCTTGTTCGCTACGTCTTTTTATATAAACTGTTTCTCCGTAATTATCAGGAAAAAATAATGCCCATTAAGCTCGGCATGGTCATGGATTCCATCGACCATATCAACATAAAAAAAGATACCAGTTTTGCAATGTTACTGGAAGCGCAGTCCAGAGGTTGGGAACTGCATTATATGGAACTCAACGACCTGTTCCTGAGAAACGGCAGGGCTTATGCCAGAACGCGGACGATTAAAGTTCAGCGGGATCAGAAAAACTGGTACGAGTTTAGCGCGGAGCAGGATATTTCGCTGGATGAGCTGGATGTGATCATGATGCGCAAAGATCCGCCTTTCGACCAGGAATATATTTACGCAACCTATTTGCTGGAGCGGGCAGAAAGTATGGGGGTTTATGTGATCAATAAGCCGCAGTCGCTACGGGATGCCAATGAAAAACTTTTTACCGCGTGGTTTCCGCAGTGCTGCGCGGAAACCTTGGTTGCTCGTGAGCCTGCCAGAATCCGGAGTTTTTTGAAGGAACAGGGCGAAATCATTTTAAAACCGCTGGATGGCATGGGTGGCACCTCTATTTTTCATTTGCGCCAGGACGATCCTAATCTTAGCGTGATTCTGGAAACCATGACCCAATACAACAGCCGCTATGTGATGGCGCAAAAATATCTGCCGCAAATTGTAGACGGTGATAAGCGTATTTTGCTGGTTAACGGCGAGGTCATACCCTATGCCCTGGCGCGTATCCCCGCCCAAGGCGAAACTCGCGGCAATTTGGCGGCGGGCGGCCGCGCCGAAGGCCGCCCATTAACCGAACGGGATCGCTGGATTGCAGGTCAAGTAGGTCCGACATTACGGGAAAAAGGCCTGATTTTTGTCGGCATTGATGTGATCGGCGATACGCTGACCGAAATTAATGTCACCAGTCCTACTTGCGTTCAGGAATTGGATCGCCAGTTTGGGTTGAATATTTGCGGTCAACTCATGGATCATATTGAAAAGACCCTTGCCGCACCTGCTCCCGGCAGGTTTGCGGCATACACACCATCCATGGCGATAAATGAAAACACATCAGGTAATGTTTGATCCGCCTGCGCCGCTGTCTAATAATGATTCATTATTAATTGCTTTATTTTTAGCGGCTGTAATTCATGTCATTATTGGGTTGGGGATTAATTTTACAGCGCCGCAACCGGAGCAAGTCAGCCGATCTATTGATATTACCCTGGTCAATATGCCGGCCAAAAAAGCGCCTGAAAAGGCGCAATTGCTGGCGCAGGAAAATCAGGTTGGTGCGGGTGAACAAAGTAAGAAACCGGAGCCTCCTCCGCAACAACTGCCCAGTCAAGGCAATAACCAAGTCAAGCAGGTAAAAAAGAGCGAACCCGAGCACAGCGCGCCCAAAGCGGTAAAAAAACTGATTACCCAGCTTAAGGCGGAAAAAAAGATCGTTACCGCAAGCAAGCCGGATACTGAGCCTCATGTTGAAAAACACCCGCAATTGACTGCGGAAATGCTACAGCAACAAATTGCCCAATTGGGTACAGAAATCAGGCTCAGCCAGCAAAGTGGCGAGCAGGCCAAGATAAAATTTGTTGACTCGGTGAGCGCCCATAAATATGTTGCGGCTCAATACATGAAGGATTGGGAAGATAAAGTGGAGCGTACCGGTAATCTTAATTATCCTGAAGTAGCGGCCAAGAAAAATTTTTCCGGCACCTTAACCATGGATGTCGGAATAAAATCAGATGGCAGTATTTACAGCATCCGCATCAACCAGTCGTCGGGAAATCCGGCATTGGATGAGGCGGCTAAAAAAATTGTCCGGATGAGTGCGCCCTTTGCGCCATTACCTACAGAGTTGTTGAAAGAACTGGATGTGCTGGTGATTACCCGGGTTTGGAAATTTTCTGATGAGTCAGGCATGACCACTCGATAAACAGTTGCTTAAGTTAACGTAAACTTTGATACTAATATCTATGAACGACACTACTTACTTAAATAACCAATTCATTATCGCCATGCCCACTCTGGCGGATCCCAACTTTTTTCATACGGTTGCCTACTTGTGCCAACATAATGAAGAGGGTGCATTAGGTATCGTCATTAACCGGTCGACGGATATGAAGTTGGGCGAAATCTTCAAGCAGATGGATATAAGCGTCACTGCGCCTGATGCAGCTGAAGCACCTGTTTTTGCCGGTGGCCCGGTGCAACAGGAGCGCGGCTTCGTGGTGCATACTTCCGGCGGGGACTGGCATGCAACCATGCCGGTTTCAGAGACTATTTCCCTGACAACATCCCGTGACGTGCTTGAAGCTATTGCCGCCGGCGAAGGCCCGGAGCAGTATTTGATTGCTTTAGGCTATGCCGGTTGGGGTGCCGGGCAATTGGAAAAAGAAATCATGGATAATGCCTGGCTTAATACGCCTTGCGGCGAACGGGTTTTGTTTGATACGCCGGTTAACTTGCGCTGGAGCGCGGCAGCCGAGCAAATCGGCATTGATATTAACCAGCTGACCACTCCGGCAGGACATGGCTAATTCCAGTCTGTATTTGTTTGAGCAAAGCCCAGACGCCGCAACTGCTCCCGGCAGGTTTGCGGCATACACACCATCCCTGGCGATATAAGCTATGCAAGACCCATTACTAGCCAAAAGCAATGCCGATACCTATTTAGGTTTTGATTTCGGCACTAAAAAAATAGGCGCGGCTGTCGGTCAAACGACCACGGCCACCGCAAGTCCGCTACAAACCATTCGCTCGATCAATCAAAACCCCAACTGGGAAATAATCGGCAAGCTGATACAGGAATGGCGTCCCACCGGGCTAGTGGTCGGCATATCCAAGCAGGCCGACGGCTCGGATAATCCCGTAACGCCTCGAATGTTAAAGTTTTGCAGACAGCTGGAAGGGCGTTACCAATTGCCTGTTTTTCAGCAGGACGAGACCCTGTCGACATTCGAAGCCAAGCAGATGTTGTTTGATGACGTCAACGTCAGCGCCAGCAAGCTCTGGGAAGTGCAGGATCAACTCGCCGCCCAGCTTATTTTGCAAACCTGGTTAAATGATCGTACAAAAAAGGACCATTAAGTGTTAGATATTTCTGAATTATTAAACAATCTGGAAGCCGAGTTAAAGCGCATTATCGACGACAGACAGCTGGTTAATCCATTGATGATAGGCATTCGTACCGGCGGCGTATGGATTGCCGAACAAATGCATCAGCGTTTAAATATCAGCGAACCTCTGGGGTTGCTGGATATTTCGTTTTACCGGGACGATTTTTCGCAAATCGGCGTTAATCCCAACGTAAAGCCCAGCCAGTTGCCGACTCATATTGAAGGCCGCGACATTATCCTGATTGATGATGTTTTTTATACCGGCAGAACCATACGCGCCGCAATGAATGAGATTTTCGATTATGGCAGGCCGAACCAGATCGTCCTGGCGGTATTGATAGAGCGCGATGGCAGGCAAATTCCACTTAACCCGGATTGTGTTGGCGCACGGATTAGCTTAAATGCCAACCAACGGATCAAACTAACCGGGCCGGAACCTTTAGGAATTCATCTGGAAACCATTGACGCGGTGGCCTAAACAATGACTGATAACCTGCAATTAAATGCGGAAGGCAAGCTTAAACACTTTTTGACCATTGAAGGTCTGGACAAGAGCTTATTGACGGAAATCCTCGATACCGCCGAGTCATTCGCCGGTATGTCCGAGCATCAGGTTAAAAAAGTCCCTCTGTTACGCGGCAAAACCATCGTCAATCTGTTTTTTGAAAACAGCACCCGTACCCGGACGACTTTCGAACTGG
This sequence comes from Methylobacter sp., assembly GCF_036845245.1. Lineage (NCBI taxonomy): Bacteria > Pseudomonadati > Pseudomonadota > Gammaproteobacteria > Methylococcales > Methylococcaceae > Methylobacter > Methylobacter sp. The sequence continues at coordinate 103,049 of NZ_DAIUEH010000005.1, read as the reverse complement.
CTGCGACGCGCTTGTCGGCCGATGTGATCAACATGAATATCTCAACTTCGGCAACGTCAAAAGGCGAAAGCCTGCTCGACACCATCCGCAACCTGGAAGCCATGTTTGTCGATATGTTTGTGGTGCGCCATGCGCTCAGCGGCGCGGCGCATTTCATCGCCCAACAAACCGCGCCGCATATCAGCGTCATCAATGCCGGCGACGGACAGCATGCCCATCCGACTCAGGCCATGCTGGACATGTTTACGATACGCCAGCTTAAGCCGGATTTTTCCAACCTGAGAGTCGCCATTATCGGCGATATATTGCATTCCAGGGTGGCGCGCTCGGAGATACAGGCTTTAAATACCTTGGGCGCGGCCGAAGTCAGGGTGATTGCGCCCAAAACTTTGCTGCCTGCGCATGTGGAAAGCTTAGGCGTGACTGTTTCGCATAATCTGACCGAAGGGCTTAAAGATATCGATGTGGTCATGATGTTACGCTTGCAGAAAGAGCGAATGAGTTCGGCGTTACTGCCCAGCGAAAGCGAGTATTTCAAATGTTTCGGATTGACCGAAGAAAAATTGAAAATCGCCAAACCCGATGCGATAGTCATGCATCCAGGCCCTATTAACCGCGGTGTGGAAATCGATTCTAAAGTCGCAGACGGCCCGCAGTCGGTGATACTCAAACAAGTCAGCAATGGTATAGCGGTACGCATGGCTGTCATGGCGATGGCCATGCAAACGGCCGCACCTGCTCCCGGCAGGTCTGGCGGCGTACACACCATCCTTGGCGATCGCCACGCCGGTTCCGTACCGGCTAGTGGCATACACACCATCCCTGGCGATAAGGGGGCTGCGCAATGAAGCGGATACGCATAGAGCTCGGAAGAATCATCGATCCGGCCAACAACATCGACCGCGTCGGCTCTGTTTATATCGAAGATGGCAAGATTGTTTCAGTGACTGACGAACCGGCCGGTTTTGAACCGGATGCTGTCATTAATGCTGAAAATAAAATCGTCTGTCCCGGCTTTATCGATTTAAGTACCCGCTTGCGGGATATGGGGCACAGCCGCAAAGCGACATTCAAAAGCGAGGTGCTTGCTGCCGCTGCTGCAGGCGTCACCACGCTGTGTTTGCAGCCGGATACCGTGCCGGTCATCGATACGACTGCTGTTGTCGAACTGATCAAGGAGCTGGCGGAAAAGGCCGATTATCCGCAAATCTATGCAATCGGCGGACTTACCCAGAAGCTGGAAGGTACGGAACTAAGCTCCATGTTGTCGCTTAAACAAGCGGGATGCATTGCTGTCGGTAATGCCAATCAGCCGGTGAAAAACCTGTTGGTATTGAGGCGGGCCATGGAATATGCGGCCAGCCATGACTTATTGTTGATGTTCCGGTCCAATGATTTTTGGCTCGGCAATAACGGTTGCGCGCATGAAGGCGAGGTTGCTACCCGCTACGGTTTGCCCAGCATTCCTGAAGCAGCGGAAACCATAGCGCTGGCGCAATGTTTGGAACTGGCCGAGCTGACCGGCTGCCGTGTGCATTTTGGTCAGTTAAGCTGTAAGCGCTCGGTGATTAAAATACACCAAGCCAGAAAGTACGGTTTGAAGGTCAGCGCCGATGTCGCGATTCATCAGCTGCATCTGACTGAAAACGATATGACGCCTTTTGACAGCGCCTATCATGTATTGCCGCCATTACGTACCGAAGCGGATAAACAGTATTTAAGAAAAGGCCTGGCCGGAAGCACCCTTAACAGCATCTGCTCCGACCATCAGCCGCATGATTTGGACGCCAAACTGGGCGCGTTCCCGGAGACTGAGCCGGGCATGTCATCGTTGGAAACCTTGTTGCCGTTAATGCTCAAACTGGTTACCCAGCAGGCGATAACGCTGGAGCAGGGCATCGCTTGTTTAAGCACAAATCCGGCGCGGGTTCTGCGCTTAAATAGCGGTGCATTAACGCCGGGTTTTTCAGCCGATGTCTGTATTTTCGACCCGGAACTCGACTGGCAGGTTAATGCGGAAAACTGGAAAAGCCAGGGCTCCAACACGCCGTTTTGGGGGCAAACCTTGAAAGGTCGGGTAACCCATACCTTGCAGGCAGGAAAAATTATTCACCGGTTAGAGAGTTCAGCGTAACTTCTCATTATCGCCAAGCGATTAATAATTTTTTATTTACCACGAAGGCACGAAGGACACGAAGAAATAAAACTTCGTGTCCTTCGTGCCTTCGTGGTGATAATTTTTTTTAAAATAACGGAAAGACCACAACATGATGCAAAAAAGAACAGCTCACCAGATCGCCGATGTGCTGATTGAGGCTCTGCCCTATATCCAGCGCTTTAAAGGCAAAACCATCGTGGTTAAATTCGGCGGCAACGCGATGGTTGATGAAGAACTCAAACACAGCTTCGCACGGGACATCGTGCTGATGAAACTGGTCGGCTTAAACCCGATTGTGGTGCATGGCGGCGGCCCGCAAATCGGCCAGCTGCTGGAAAAACTGGGCAAAACCACCGGCTTTGTCGACGGCATGAGGATCACCGATAGCGAAACCATGGACGTGGTCGAGATGGTATTGGGCGGGTTGGTAAACAAGGAGATTGTCAATTTAATCAACATGCACGGCGGCAAAGCAGTCGGTTTGACCGGTAAGGACGGCAATTTCATTCGGGCCAAAAAACTGCACCTTACCCCGCGCGACAAGCTTGCTCCCGAGATCATTGATCTAGGCCATGTCGGCGAAGTGAGCAGCATAGACCCGGCGGTTCTCGATATGCTCGGAAGTAGCGATTTTATCCCGGTTATTGCGCCGATCGGGGTCGGCGATGACGGGCATTCTTATAACATCAATGCCGATCTGGTTGCCGGAAAAATTGCCGAACAGCTAAAAGCCGAGAAATTGATTTTACTGACCAATATACCGGGCATTTTGGACAAACAGGGCGCACTGCTGACCGGCTTATCGATCAAAAAGACCGAGGAACTTATCGCGGATGGCACCATTTCCGGCGGCATGATTCCTAAAACCCGTTGCGCGACCGATGCGATAAAAGGCGGAGTCACCAGTGTGCATATTATTGACGGCCGTGTCGATCATGCAGTGTTGTTGGAACTGTTTACCGATCAAGGTGTTGGAACTTTATTGCTTAAGGGCTAGTGCTGTAGGATGGGTAGGGCAACGCGAAACCCATGTTAATCAATAGCTTCTATGTGAAGGGTTTTTGATAGAAAGGACATAGTTTATGAATATAGATTGGAAGCAAGTCAATGCCGCTATATGGCGGCAGCAAACCGGTACGCTACGCCCTGTTAAAGCTATCGATCCGATTACGCTGGATGCGTTAATTGGCATTGATCGGCAGAAAGCGGAGCTGATAAAAAATACCGAGCGGTTTATTGCGCATAAACCGGCTAATAACGCGTTGTTGTGGGGGGCGAGAGGTACAGGAAAATCGTCACTGATTAAAGCGATACTTAATGCCTATAAATCGGACGGATTGCGTTTGATTGAAGTATTTAAGAGCGACTTATATAACTTGCCCTATATTGTTGATGAAATAAGAGAGCTTCCGCAGCGCTTTATCATTTATTGCGATGACTTTTCGTTTGACGCCAATGAAAACTCGTATATGGTTTTAAAGACTGTGCTTGAGGGATCTATTGAGCAGCCGCCGGAAAATGTATTGCTGTATGCCACATCCAATCGCAGGCATTTGCTGCCTGAGTATATGAAAGATAATCTCGATGCAAAACTGGTAGACGGCGAGTTGCATTATTCCGATGCGGTTGAAGAAAAGATTTCGTTGTCCGACAGATTCGGCTTGTGGTTATCGTTTTATCAGGCAAATATGGAGAGCTATTTGGACATTGTCGACAGCTACTTTCCGGATTATCGCGGCGATAAAAACGTATTGCACGAAGCGGCGAAAATGTTCGCCATGTCCAGGGCTTCCAAAAGCGGTAGAACTGCGAAGCAATTCTACAATTATTATTCGGAGGCGGACGAATAGTACTATGTGAAGGGCCGTACTTGTGGAGTGTCGTTGACTATATATCGCTTCGTGTCTCGGCAACTGCTCCTGCATTCATGCAGTCGTTGGTGGTGAATTTATAGACTGTTGCGAACACCCGTTACTTAACCGCCGCCGCTTCAATAAACGGCCTGAAAGCAGACCTTATATCACGCACTTTCTGGCTGGCGCAAAGCTCAGTGCCCAGCGACGATTCCCGGCAGTGAATATCCAGAAAAAGCTGCTGTTTTTTATCTTCGTCTTCTATTTTTGAGACCGACAAGCTCAGGTCGCTATCGGTTGCAGGCGCGCGGCCCATAATCAATTTGTCGGTATCGGTATCAATCGGTGTGGTGGCATGGGTATTGATAAAGTCATGCGCGGCTGCCCATGCCTTTGCGCATAGCGCATCGGTTTCGCAGGTATACAGGCCGATCTCATTGGCGACTTTATTTTGTGCGATGTTGTCAGATGCTTTCGATGGATCCGCATTGTTTTGAGTCAAGAATTTAAAGCGTTCGATGTTCGCTTCAAACTCGGCTTTGGCGCGATTCTTTTTCTCAATCTGTTTGTTTATCTCGGCGTAAGCGGCTTGTATCTGGACTTCTGTTTGCTTGATTTCGTCCAGCAAATTCTTTGGAATTTTTTTACCGTTACGCTCGAGTTCCGCGGCTTTCTTTTGTTGTGATCCGAGTTGGTCTTCGACGCGCTTTAAATTGCCTTGAGCCACATTTCGTTGTGCATCCAGGGATTGCATGGTTGTGTAAAGGCTCGCTTCCATGTCCTTTAGACTGCGAAAAGTGCTGAGCAACACTTTGTCGTTAGCCGCTTGCTGGGCGATGATTTTTTCCTGGGCTTTTTTCAGGGCATTCAAGCGATCATCGATAGCTTGCTGCTCTTTTGTTTTAGCTTTTTCGGTGACTTCAACAACCCGGCCTTTTTCGTTTAGAGATTCCCTGCGTAATTCAGCGTGTTCCGGCGGTACCTGGTCGGAGAAAACGGTTTCGCCCTTCTCGTTGACCCATCGATACATCTTTTTAGCAAACACAGACTGGCTGCTTAGACAAAGGAAACAAACTAGAAAAAAGCTGGCTGAAAAAATGCGTGTTTGCATGGCTGATTAATGATTTTTACAAGAAAAATAAATTATATTGCAAAGCTAGAGGATGTGCAGTTTTATCGCCTTGGCAGTCAACGCACTTATAAGGAAAAATCAAAGTGCAGCGAATCCGGCAGCGCCGGCAGCTTTTTTGGCGAGCTGATGGCGATGCGTTTTTCCCGTCCGGATTCGCCTGAAATGAGCTTGCAGGCCGATTTGCTGACCGCAAATTCATCAGCTATAAATGCAATCAGGTGCTGATTGGCTTTGCCGTCGATCGGCGCAGCCTTGATTCTCAGCTTCAGCCGGTCGCCATGCAGACCGGCCCATTCATCTTTGCTGGCTTTGGGTTGAACATGCAGACTCAGCGTTAAAATTCCATGTTCCCAATGGTACCAGTTCAACCGATCAAACTGGCTAATTGATGCAACGGCGGCAGTATGACCATTTTTGCCAGTTGCAAAAGCATCAACGCGGCCAAAGGCGACAAGTCTATGCCGCCCAAGTCTGGAATGAATCTACGGCAGAGGTTAAGCACAGGCTCAGTCAGGCTGTACAAGATAGACGATGCTGAGCTAAACGTGCCGGGGTTGAACCAGCTGAGTATGGCTCTGGCAAACACTGCATAGATGAAAATATTGATCAGCAATGAAACCAGCTGGGTCAGCGATAAAATGGTCAATGCGCCGATACTGATAGCAACGCCTTTCAACAGCAATATTGAAAAATCGGCCAGCATTTGCAGGCTGAGCACCAGCACCAGCGAGGACGTATCTATTTTTCCGATAGACGGCACAAAGCGGCGCAGCAGTTTTAACGGCGGATGCGTTGCCTTGACCAGAAATTGTGAGATAGGGTTGTAAAAATCGGCGCCGCACCATTGCAATAAAAAGCGCAGCAAAACAGCCAAAATATACAGCGAAAACAGCGAGTCGATTATAAAAATAGCCGGGTCGGTCATATAGCTGGAATCCATTATGAATTCTCCATTTGTTTAGACATTTCAATAGAGCGGTCTCGTGCCGCGTGTAATGCTTTTGCAACCAGCTCGGTAAAACCGCCTTGCTCAAAAGTCTCTATAGCCTGCTGCGTGGTACCGCCGGGAGAGGTGACGCGCTTACGCAGCTGTTCCGGCGATTCGGCCGATTCCAACGCTATTTTGGCGGCGCCTAATGCAGTTTGCTGCACCAGCAAACGTGCGGTTTCCTGGCTCAGGCCCAGTTCCAATGCGGCTTTTTCCATGGCTTCCATCAGCAGGAAATAATAGGCGGGGCCGCTGCCGGAAACCGCGGTCACCGCGTCCAACTCGGCTTCGTCTTCGACCCATAGCGCAATACCGACCGCACGTAAAATATTTTCCGCCAGATCGCGTTGCTCAGCCGTCACCTTGTCGTTGGCATGCAGAGCGGTTGCTCCGGTCAGCACCAGCGCCGGTGTGTTGGGCATGCAGCGTACAATGGCGGTGTCAGCGCCTAACCAGCGGCTCAAACTGTTCTGGTTAATACCGGCGGCGATCGATACCACCAGCGATTTTTTTTGTTGAATCAGCGCGGCGATACCTTGCGCCACAGCGCCTAGCGTCTGCGGCTTGACTGCCAGAACCACGACGTCAACCGCATTGACGACGTCATCATTGTTTGCCGACGTGTTAACGTTTAACTGTTCAGCCAGATTATTTAACGTGTCGGGGTTAATATCCGATACCCAAATCTGTTCAGGAGCATGGCCGCTGGCAATCAATCCGCTGATCAAGCTGGACGCCATATTGCCGCCGCCGATAAAACCTATCTTGTTTGTTTTCATGCTTGTTTAATGTGTTTGTTGAGTTGAAAGTATTTTACCCTATATGAGGTCTGCATAATAAATCACAAGGCTTTTGATCTGACAAGCTGTGCTACATTACGCGCATCAAACGATAAACAGAGCTTATGATCGAAACCATTTATATAGAAGAAGCTATCCGGCAACACCCGCGAGTTTTGGATATTGTTGCGCGATTTTCGCAAGCCAGGAGAATAACCTGCGGCCGTTACGGGGAAGTATTTAATCCCAAAGCGCAAAACTTCCGTCTGCAAAAGCAACAACCCGCGTTGATATTGGCGGAGAAATATAAGAACTTTGCGCTGCCTGCGCCGGTGGGTTACGGCATCGGAGCGAGCAGGAATTACTATTTTTCGCATATGCTCAACTGTCTGTACGATTGCCGTTACTGTTTTTTGCAGGGCATGTACCAGTCGGCTAATTATGTGCTGTTTGTCAATTACGAAGATTTTCAGCAAGACATCCGGCAGCTGTGCTTTGAGTCGCCTGACGAAAAACTGCATTTTTTTTCCGGCTACGATTGCGATAGCTTGGCCTTGGAACCGGTCACCGGCTTTGCCGAGCAGTTTTTGCCGTTTTTTGCAACGATACCGAATGCCTGGTTGGAGTTAAGAACCAAAAGCACCCAGGTCAGAAGCCTGTTAAACCGCGAGCCGCTACCCCGGTGCATAGTCGCTTTCAGCTTGTCGCCGGATGAAATAGCGGAAAAAGTCGAAGCTAAAGCGCCATCGCTACAGCGCCGTCTGGATGCGTTATGCAAATTGCAGGACCAGGGCTGGCAAATCGGCTTGCGTTTTGATCCGCTGATTTATCAATCGGGCTATCGGGAGCAATACCGGGAACTGTTCGAACAGGTTTTTTCAAGAATCGATTTAAACCGGTTGCATTCGGTCAGTTTAGGCGTGTTCAGGTTGCCGGAGAACTTCTTTAAAAAACTGCACAAACTTTATCCTGAAGAAAAACTTTTTGCCGGACCCTTGATTAGCCAGCAAGGCATGGTTTCTTACAAGCAGGAACTGGAGCAGGAGATGATGCACTACTGCACCGAGCAACTCTTAAACTACATTCCAGCCGAGAAGTTTTTCCCATGCACCTAATTTCGTCCAGAAAGTGATTAAAAGTATTTTATTTACCACGAAGACACGAAGGACACGAAGTTTTATTTCTTCGTGTCCTTCGTGGTGATATTTATTAATGAGAAACCAGTTATGAATCCTATTAAGCGCACGGTTTTGATAACCGGAGCCAGTTCCGGCATCGGCCGCGCGATAGCCCGGAATTTATTGCAACAGGGCCATCATGTAATCGGCGTATCCCGCGATAGCGGGAAGTTTGCCCGGCAGATGGATAACTTCACTCCCGTGCAGCTGGACTTAAGCCGGTTAAGCGACATTCCGCAAAAAATCCACGAACTGGAGCAAGCCTTTCCCGGAATTGATGCGGTAGTTTTATGCGCCGGGCAGGGCCGGTTCGGTTCAGTGGAAGAGTTTTCCTACAGCCAGATTGAAGACCTGATGACCTTGAATTTTACCAGCCAAGCTTTTTTGGTTAAGGCGCTGCTGCCCGCTTTAAAGCGCAAGGATCACAGCGATTTGATTTTTATCGGTTCGGAAGCCGCCTTAAAAGGCAGCCGCAAAGGCGCGATGTATTGCGCGACCAAGTTTGCGCTGCGTGGTTTTACCCAAGCCTTGCGCGAAGAATGCGGCAAAAGCAATGTGCGGGTCTGCCTGATCAATCCCGGCATGGTCAAAACCGAGTTTTTCGAGCAACTGTCTTTCGAGCCGGGCGATGAACCAAGCAACTTTATCGAGCCTGAAGATGTTGCCGAGGCGGTGTCTTATGTGTTGAATTCACGCGTGCAGATAGTGATTGATGAAATCAACCTGAGTCCTTTGAACAAGGTTGTGAAGTTTAAGAAGCCTTGATTGAAAATGGGCGACGTAAATTACTGACGTTATAAAGCAATAAGAAATTGGCTTACTTTGAAGAGCCTCATATCTTGACAGGAACATATCGCTTGCTAAGCCACTGAGTTATATAGATAGGCAAAGCTTGTCTTGAGAGAGCCTAATATTATGTTTTTATTATTGAATTTATAAGCCAACTGATTGCTTTTTACTTTGATGGTTTAGTGAGCACTGAGTTCTGGTACTAGCGCTGCAATGACAGTTAAAATATGCCGCCCGACATACCGAACTTTAACATCAAGGATAAAAGAATGAATACAAGCTCCACCTCACAGCCCATTGACGTACAATCCCCCGCATTTTCTTTCACTAACCGCATCTTGTCTGCACAACTGATGGGCGTTTCCGAGCAAAACGGAAAAACCACGCTGACTCCCAGCTCGGTCAATCCTGAAAGCAATGGCTATCAATCTCCCTACCAACTTTCTTTTAACTTTAGCTGGGCCGACCTGGTTTCAGGTTTGACGCAAACACCTTTCACCGAATGGCAGCAGGAAGGCAATCCAAATTATTTTAAAAACATTCCACAAGACTGGTTCGATCCATCGATTTACAAAGAAAACGCATCTAATTGGCAACAAGTTGGTTCATTATCCTGGGGGCCAGGACCCGGCTATTACCCGCAACCGACGCCGCCATCCGATGTGACAAATAGCACCGAATGGCGGCTTCAGCGCTTAGTCGCCGTTGCTGCCTCAATGATAGGCTATGGTTATCTGCATCATCATATTCCGGACTGGAACCCCGGTCAGAATTGGTATACGGCAATCAATATCACGCCGACCGATCAACTTGTAGGGCAGGGGTTGGATTGCAGCGATTACACGTCATGGCTACATAACTATGGATTGGGCATTTATTTAGACACGGATGTAGCGAATCAAGGTGCGATGGTGCCTGGAGCTAAGTTGGGAGCTACCGCGATAATAGCGAACAACAGCAATCCTTCGTTTACCGTTACGCGCATCGCCGATGCATCAATGGATTATGAAACCCTGCGTCAAACGCTGCAAACAGGCGACCTGCTCTATATCGCAGGAGGCGTTGCCGAATCAAAAACCGCCATTCAAAATGCGCTTGCAGCCAACCAAGCCGATCCTGGCACCTCTTCGACGCCGCTCCCCGCAATCACCCATGTCATCATGTGGTTAGGTAATGTCGGCGTTTCAAACGGCAGCATACCTTTGGTGACCGATAGCCATGGCGGAGAAGTCATGGATGAAAACGGAGTTCTCGTTCCAACCGGAATCCAAGTACGACCGTTCAACAATTCGGGCTCAGGATCGAACCCGAATATTCCAACGCCTGAAACCTCACCGAGTTGGTACTTCGATCATTTCCTTTGGGCGTTGAGAATCAGCTAATTCATTGAACCGCATAAAAATAATTACATCATCAGGAGATAAACCATGTCTAATTCATCCCCGCTCAGCCTGCCGCTTTATGTTTTCCCTTTACCCGACAAAGGCGGGTTCAAAATCGGCATCAAAATCAGCTTTGATAACACCACATTCAAAATGTATGAGTTCGACACAGGCGGTAGCGGCTTCTGGGCGGCGGGCAATTCGCATTGGTGGTCACAATTCACGCCGCCCAATCCGAATCCCGGCCCGCAACAAATCAACTATTCAAGCGGCATCCAATACACCGCCAATCCGGTCATAACCACTTTATACTTTGAAAACCCGGATATTCCGCCCCTTTCCACGACGGTCGCACAGATCACCCAGGCAACGAAGAACAATAACACCGGGTTCGAACAACTCTGGCAAAACGCATTTAATGAAGCCGATCCGCAGCCGCCGCTCTGGGGTAATTTTTTCGGTGATTTCGGTATGGGTCTCTCACCATTCATGGACAAATCAAACAACACGGGATTGCTATACGCCATATTGCCGCAGCTGACCGATCCATTATGCAATGGCTTCATCATTGACCTGGGGCCTTATCCCGGCAATACTGAGCCCAATGCAGAAGGATGGGTGCAAAAAGGCAGCATACAAATCGGCTTGAATACAGACGACAGCCAAAGCTTTCCATCCAGGTTCAAAATGCTGGTCTCACCCTCGAACCTTAAATTTCCGGATTCAGGGATGCCGACCTATAGTGAAAAACTGGTCACGGCAACGCTGGAACTTTCTCCGCCCAATTCGAATTTCAGTCAAGCGATTGATGTGGTGTTTGATACCGGCGCGCCCTCCATAGAGATTCATGTAGGCGCGCCGACCATTACAACCGAGGCGCTGAATCCTTATCTTGAGCAGGCTCTTAACGACAACATAAAATCCTCCGAAGTCAAAGGCGGCATTGCGTTTAATTTGACAGCCGAAGACATCAACGCTGTATCGAAAACAGTGGTGCAAGTTCAAAAAACCGGCGGAGATTCGGGTAGTAACGAAGCCAGCGCTACTCAGCTCAACTTGAATCCGCCCGGCTATGTCAATGTCGGGCTTGTGCCATTCTTCAATGGCCAAGTGCTTTATGACCTCCGCAATGGAATCATCGGATTCAAACCCTATAGCTGATGATTGAAGAAATGGCCGATAAAGTCGATCAAAGTTTGCCCATTTGGATCTTTCGCACGGTTGGATTGTAAAGCAGGCGCTTGGCTGATTGCCTCGGGCAGGAAAAACAGCACAGGCGCCTGACGCTGTAAGCATTTGCAGATGTTGATGCAGGCAGGCCATTTCATCAATTGGTGCAAGCTTGAGCCAACCAATAAGCCGCGACAGATTCCACGCTAATAGGGTTGCAGTAGACTGGCAATGCGATGGCTGGGTCCGGCACGACTATGACTTTCTAGCGACGGTGAATAGACCGGCTGTCCAATCCTTAATCAACTCACACTCGGTTTCTGCAACAATCCATTATCGGCGAAAAACTGGAAGAGTTCGAGCCCCGCGAAGTTCGCCGTATCTTGGGCGGACGATATGAAATGCACTAGGATTCAGGAACTCACTACTATATATTGCGGCTGTGGCATATGCGTGAAGATAGGTAGGCATGCCGGATATACATGGGCGCACCAGTCAGTATGACGCCATCAAAAAATTATTTCTTTCTTACGTCCACTGGTAATAGGAGAATAGTAAAAGGTGGGCTGAATATCTAAAAACTTCAGGAAAGTAGAACCAAGGACAGACAAACACAATAATGAATAACAATATCCTCCAGTACGAATCAAAAATCTGGGCCACTGCCGATCTACTGCGCGGCTGCGGCATTAAAGAATCCGAATGGCCTTCATTTATGATGCCGTTTTTTGCCCTCACCATGATTGAAAGTCGCCTCGTCAGAATGTTTGACAGCCTTAAGGACGAAATCGGCGAACAAGCCTTTGCCAACATCGCTAAAGACGATCTTTACGATATGATTAAAGATCAGGGACAGGGCTATAACATCTTCATTTTTGAAAAAAGCCAGTCGTTAACCGACATCTGCAAAAACGACAAATCGTTCGAGATCGACTTTGACGCCTACCTCAAAGGTTTTGATGGCGAGACCAAAGACCTGCTCGGCGTGGATGCGACCGATGGCGAAAAATTCCTCGACATTAAAGGCGTGATCAACAAGCTCAAAGCCAAAAAAATCTTGTTGGGCTACACCAAGTTATGGGCCGAGATTGACCTTAAACCGTTCAACAACTCCGAAATCACCACGCTGGAAGAGCACATCAAACGCAAATGGGCGGATATTTCCGCCGAAACTGCGGGGGAGCAATACACGCCCGACGACGTGATCGCGTTGATTGCCGAAATCATCGCCTCCAAGCTTGAAGAATCCGACACCCTGCTCAAAATCTACGATTGCACTTGCGGCGGCGGTAACCTGTTGTTTGGTGTCGAAGATCGCATTAACCAAAAATTCAAGCGCCTGACTCAAACCTTCGGCCAAGACTGGAACGATGCGCTTTATGCACTCGCCAAGATTGAAAGCCGCTTTCGCCCCGATTCCAAAGTCGAACACGGCAATACTCTAGTGAGCGACAAGTTTGATAACGACGAATTTGATGTCGTCATCGCCAATCCGCCGTATGGCGTCAGCTGGAAAGGCTACGATAAAGACATCATCAACGACAAGACCGGACGTTTTAAATTTATACCGTCGATCTCGGACGGGCAACTGCTGTTTATGCAGCACCTTATATCCAAGCTCGACAGCGTCGGCATGGGCGTCGTGGTGCATAACGGCTCGACGCTGTTTGGCGGCGATGCGGGATCGAGCGAGAGCAATATCCGTAAATGGATGTTGGACAGCGACGTTGTCGAAGCAGTGATACAACTGCCGACCGATGAGTTTTTCAATACCGGCATTTACACCTATTTATGGGTGCTGAATAAAAACAAGCAGCCGCACCATAAAGACAAAGTGATGCTGATTAACGCCAGCGACAAATTCAAACCGCTGAAGAAGAGTAAAGGCTCCAAGCGCAAAGAAGTCGATGCAGCCAGCCGCCTGGAAATCGTCGCCACGCTCACCGCGTACCAGGATACCGATTACGCCAAAGTGTTTGACAAGGAGTTTTTCTATTTCAACAAACAAGCCATTATGCTCACCAATGTCGATGAACACGGCAACAGCTTTGCAGAGAAATTGAAAGAAGGTAAAACCAGCGAAAAACTCACGCCTTTAAGCCTGACTAACGGAGAGCGTGAAATCACTGAATTTGTCATAACCAACGTTAATAGCGATAACTATCGCAAGATAGGCGAGCGGCATGCTTACCTGAAGGTCAGCGAACAAAATGCCGAGTACGCAAGCCCTTTGATGTCCATCAACGCGGGCTCTGCCAGTCCTAACTCGCTTGCCGAATACTTTGAGCGAGACATCAAACCCTTTATTATTGGACTGGATTACAAAGAACAGCCGCTGGTCGTCACCACCAGCCAAGGGCGATATTATTTTGATGTAAGCCAAGAAACCTTGATTAAGGAAAGCGCCGGAAAAAAAGAAGCCTTAGGTTGCGGCAAAATTGTAGTGAAATCCGCCCTCAAGAAATCCAGCAAAACTCAGCCGGAGCGCATCGAAATCAGTGTTGACCTCACGCCCGATTATCAGAAAGATTACGAGATTATTCCTTTTCATAAAGACCAAGCCGACAATCGGGCGGCTATCGAAGCCTTTATGGCGAAATACATCAGCAAGCCGTTTGAATATTTGGAGAACGTCGTCGGCGTGGAGCTGAACTTTAACAAAATTTTCTACAAGCCGGAAAAGCTGCGCGAAGTGGGCGATATTTTGGGCGAAATTGCCGCGCTTGATCAGCAGTTGAAAGCATTGGAAGCGGGGTTGACGTTATGACGATGACAAACGCATCAACGGCATTGATTGAAGAAATAAAAACCATACTCACGGTTGCTAGGCAAAAGGCAGCAACGGCGATTAATTTTGCCATGGTTGAAGCTTATTGGCTTATCGGAAAACGTATTGTCGAAGAAGAGCAATACGGGAAAGGGAGAGCAGGTTACGGACAATTTTTATTAAAAGAATTGTCACAAAAATTGATTGTCGATGTAGGTAAAGGATTTGATGAAAGAGAGCTACGACGGATTAGGCAGTTTTATCAATGTTTTCCAATATGGGACGCAGTGTGTCCCGAATTGTCTTGGTCACATTATCGGTTATTGATTAGGATTGAAAACATAGAAACAAGACGGTTTTATATGACCGAAACAATACAGCAGCACTGGAGTACACGAAAATTGGATAGAAACATTAGCCCCCAATATTTTCAACGTATTTTAGCCAATCAATCGCCAAAAGAAATAGGCGCAGTGACAAACGCAAATTTAGATTTTATTAAAAACCCCTATGTGCTTGAGTTTTTAAACCTGCCTGCTAACTTTACCTATAAAGAAAAAGATTTAGAAGCAGCGATTATTAAGCATCTGCAACAATTTTTATTAGAGTTAGGTAAGGGATTTGCCTTTGTGGCACAGCAAAAACTTATTCGCACCGAAACCTCGGATTTTTTTATAGACCTTGTTTTTTATAATTATCTGCTCAAATGCTTTGTAGTCATTGATATAAAAGCAGGTAAATTAGCGCATAAAGATATTGGGCAATTGGATATGTATGTACGAATGTTTGACGACCTTGAAAAACAGGCGACCGACAATCCTACTATTGGCATTTTGCTGTGTGCTGATACAGACGATGTCGTGGCTAAATACTCTGTACTTAACGACAAAAACAATCTCTTTGCCTCAAAATACCAACTCTATTTACCAAGCGAAACCGAGTTAAAACAGTTACTGGAAAATGACCGCATTATGTTTGCCTTAAATCAAGCGGACCAGGGAAATCAGCTATGAATGTACAGAGTATAAAGCGCTATGAGGCTTATAAAAACAACGGAGGTGAGTGGCTGGGAGATGTGCCCGCGCATTGGGAAGTGACGCGGGTTAAGGAAATTTCCACAGTAGTTAATGGTGCAACGCCTAAAAGCAGTGTTGCAGAAAATTGGGATGGTGAGTTGCCATGGGTAACTACGGATGATCTTGGCAAGTTAAATACAAAATTTATTACGGATACAAAAAGAAAAATTACCGCGAAAGGTTATGCAAGTTGCGGAACATCTATTTGCCCAATCGGTTCGGTTGTTATTTCTGGACGTGCGCCAATTGGTCACATTGGTATACTTTCGATAAAAGCAAGTTCCAATCAAGGTTGTAAGACATTGGTTTTGAGGCATAAGGCTGCAAATAATTTATTTATTTTTTACAGTTTATTGTCTTCAAAATCAAAACTTGAAGCATTAGGGAGAGGCACAACATTCATTGAGTTATCCACTAAAGAGCTTAGTCTTTTTAATTTACCTATGCCGCCATTGGCGGAGCAACAAGCCATCGCCAATTACCTCGACGAAAAAACCGCCCACATCGACCGCATCGTCGCCACCATCAACAGCCAAATCGACAAACACAAGGAACTGCGTCTTACCCTGATTAACGATGTGGTGACCGGGAAAATTAAAGTTTGTGAAACAATTGAATAAAAAATGAAAATCTATTTAGACAACTGCATGTTTAATCGCCCCTTTGACGAGCAATCACATATTCGTATCAGGTTGGAAACTGAGGCGAAACTTGCAATACAAGAAGAAATTAGACGGGGAACTTATCAACTGATATGGTCATATATTCTTGATTATGAAAATAGCAAGAATCCATTTCAAGAACGCAAAGAACAAATTGTCAAGTGGAAAAAATACGCAATAACCGATGTTGAAGAAAACCCGGAAATCATAAGCATGGCCATTTCGTTAAATGACAAAGGACTGCAAAAAATGGATTCATTGCATATTGCTTGCGCCATTTTTGCTAAGGCTGACTATTTTCTCACCACGGATGATAACGTGATTAAGAAAGCAAACACAATCACCAACGTAAAAATTGTTGACCCTATTGATTTTATAAAACAGGCATTACCATGATAACTGACACAGAAATTAAATTAAAAGGCATTCATTTACTCAGCGAATATTTGGGTGATGTTGAAGCTGAAAGGTTTATCTCCCTAATTCAACGCGAACCGTTTGACTATACAAAATGGCGGCAAGGATTGGATGAAAACTTATCTATTGAAGACATCAGCCACAAAGCGATGTTATTAAGAAAATGAATTAACAATTAAAAATTTGACTATGAATAAAAAACCACTCAACCCCGATGAACTTAAAAAAATCATTCAAACCACGCAAGCCATAGAGGGTTACAAGCCCGCTACAACCGAAGTGATTCAAAAAGTTCAGCACTTACGGCGACAAAATGGCTTGAGGTCGTTAACCGAAGACTTTATCAAGACGATGTTGACTGGGGATTGCATGGCGACGACTAAGCTGCTGAGCCGGGAGTTGATTGTCACGGCGGCTCGGAGCTTCGCCTCTTGAGTACCCAAGCTCCAAGCTTGGGAACTAGCGCAAGATAGCGTAATGCAAGAATCCAACCGTATCGAACTCAAACGCGAGCTGACCGACACGCTCGAAAAAGAGGTGATTGCTTTTCTTAATTATCGAGATGGCGGCGTGATTTATATCGGTATCGACGATAAAACCCGGGAAATCATAGGCGTTAGCGATGCCGATGCCTTACAACTGAAAATCAAGGATCGCATTAAAAACAATATCAGCCCGTCGACGATGGGCCTGTTTGATGTAGTCGCCGAAACCCGCGATGAAAAAAAGATCGTCAAAATTACCGTAGTCGGCGGATCTGAAAAACCGTATTACTTAGCCAAAATGGGCATGTCGGCCAAGGGTTGTTATATCCGAATCGGCAGCGCTTCGGAACCTATGCCGGTCAGGATGATTGAGGATTTATTTGCCGGAAGGATTCGCAACTCCATTGGCACCATTAAATCGCGCAAACAAACGCTGAGCTTCGAACAGCTGAAAATTTATTACAGCGAAACGCCGTTAAAACTGAATGACCGGTTTGCGCGTAACCTGGAACTGCTGACCGAGGATGGCGCTTACAACTATGCCGCTTATTTGCTTTCGGACGTTAACGGCTTGTCGATTAAGGTTGCCAAGTATGCAGGCACAGACCGGGTGAAGCTGATTGAAAATGAAGAGTACGGCTATTGCTCGCTGGTGAAAGCGACCAAAGCGGTGCTGGAAAAGCTCAAGGTTGAGAATAAAACCTTTGCCCGCATAACGCCAAGCCTGCGCCAAGAGCGCAAATTATTGAATCCCGTCGCACTGCGCGAGGCGCTTATCAACGCGATCATCCATAATAATTACAGCAATGAAGTGCCGCCCAAATTCGAGCTTTTTGATGATCGTTTGGAGATTACTTCTGCCGGCGGCCTGCCTTCGGGATTCGATGAAGAAGAGTTTTTTATGGGCTATTCGGTTCCGCAAAATAAAGAGCTGATGCGGGTTTTTCGGGACCTGGATATGGTTGAACAGCTGAGCTCCGGCGTGCCGCGTATTCTTGAGCATTACCCCCGTAGCATTTACCGTTTTACCCCCAATTTTATTCGGCTGGTGTTGCCTTATGCGGAGGGCTTCGAACAGGTTACCGGACAAGCTGACGAGCTGTTGCAGTTTTGTGCAGTTCCCCGTTCAACCAAAGAAATGATGCAGCATCTCGGCTTAAGCCATCGCGAGCATTTTCGCGATACCTTTTTACTACCCCTTATTGCCTCGGGCAAACTGGCGCCAACCATTCCCGACAAACCTTCCAGTCCCAATCAACGTTACATTACCGTCAAGCCAGAGGCCAGTAAGCCTAATGAATGAACTCCATCTGCAAGATAAGTTTTTAATCCCCTTCTTTCAGGATGGTCTGGGCTACAAGGAAGTCAAAGCCAATACCGTCACCCAATCCCTGATTATTGAAGAGGATTTGCAGGCTTTTATTTCCGGCGCCGAGTTGAACAAAAAGCCCTATGAAACCTTGCTGAAAAAATACCGGGGCAACGAAAAGCTATTGCTGCAAGAGTTGATTGCGCTGATCCAGGAGCGTATCGCCAGCAGCCGTAATATGGCTTTGTTTATCAATGCCAATAAATCCATCACTTTACACGGCATCAAGCTGCATCTGTTTTATACCAGCGACAGCGTGATTCATGACAATGCGCTGTTCGATGAGAACATTTTTTCCGTGGTGCAGGAGCTGCCCTATAAATACAACTACCAAGGCAAGCAGGTGTTCTCTTTCCGCCCGGATATTGTGTTGTTTGTGAACGGCATTTATTTGGCTTATAGCGAATTAAAAAATAACTACACCAACCAAAGCGCTACCAGGAATGGCCGTGGCAAGGTAATTAAAGATTATTTTGATGCGGTAAAGGTGTATCACCAACAGATTGATAGCAATGCGATGTTGAGCGATTACGAAAAGCAGGTTGAGCGTAAAGACTTCCTGAAAATTTTTGAAAAAGCCATTCCTATCACCACCACCGATATTGGCGAAACCTTTGTCATTCGCACGATTGCGGATTATTTTGACGAGATTTTAGCGACCTGCCGCGAAGGAAAATTCGACCGCGAAGAGCTTGAGAAAAAAGCCCGCGGTGTGTTCAAACCTTATCCGCTGCTGAGGCCGGACGCCGATAAGAAAGACAAGTTGAAAGAGCTGTTTACCGCGTTGTACGGCAAGTTCTTTATTGAAAAAGAAATCTTGTATTACAACTTTATCGAGCGCGATGTGTACGTGAACAAGGGCGTGAAAGAAGTCAAAAATGAAACGGGGCATTTAATTTCGCCGCGCCCGAAACAGAAATTCGGCACCGATAAAATCATGGCCAAGATTGATGAGTTCTTAGCGCATGAACAAGAGCCCGATTATTTTGAAAAACTGCTGGAAAAACAGTTGGCGGGCGTAGGCGAAGCCAAGAAAAAAGAGCTGCTGGAAAAGCGCAAAGCCTATTCGAATAACAAAAACGTGTATTCCTTGTTGATGCAATACGCGGCAGGATTCGGCAAATCCAATATCATCGGTTGGTCTGCATTGCAGCTGAAAGATTTGCGGAGGGATGGCGAATACGTTTACGACAAAATCATGATCGTGGTGGACAGGCTGCAACTGCGTAGCCAGATTGATTCGTTGATGCTGAATATGAACATCGATAATCGCATGTATATGGAAGTTACCAATAAAAAAACCTTTCAAGCAGCGTTGGCATCCGATACCCGGCTGGTGATTGTGAACTTGCAGAAATTCGGTTCGGTGCGCGAGATGCTTGATGCTGACGTACTGCAAAAGCTCGCCAAACTGCGCATCGTGTTTCTGATCGACGAGATCCACCGTTCCAACAGCGGCGACCAGCATGAAGAAATGGTCAGTATTTTTGATGAACTGCAAAGCCCGTTCGATAATGCCGCGTATGCCGAGGCCAGGACCAAAAAGAACCTGATTATCGGCTTTACCGCTACTCCCGATGACCATGCGCTGGCGCGTTTTGGCGAATTCAGCGGTTATGCCGAAAGCGAAAAACTCTGGCGGCCTTTCGATAGCTACACAATGAAAGAAGCGATTGAGGATGGCTTTATCCTGAACCCGCTGAAAAACATTGTGCCGGTGGCATCCAAAATGTTGTTCGACTTGCCAAGCAATCCGCTGGAAGGCTTCACCGAAAAAGAATACAAGGACGCACAAAAAAAGCAGGTCTATGAAAACCGCGAGCGCATTGATGCGATCGCCAAGTATGTGGCCGATTTATTGGTGAAAGATGTATATCGCCAAATTCGCGGCACGGGCAAGGCGATGTTGGCGGTGCATTCCATTAAAGCGGCGATTGCCTACCAGCAGGCGGTAACCAAGTATTTCAAGGTTTTAGTGCAGCAGCCTAAATATGCCAAGTATGTCGAAGCGCCGATCCATGTGGTGTATTCGAGTAATCAGGACGAACAAAGCGCCACGGGACTAAATGGCGGACTGTCGGAAGAAAAGGTC
This sequence comes from Methylobacter sp., assembly GCF_036845245.1. Classification (NCBI taxonomy): domain Bacteria; kingdom Pseudomonadati; phylum Pseudomonadota; class Gammaproteobacteria; order Methylococcales; family Methylococcaceae; genus Methylobacter; species Methylobacter sp. Next base: position 82,752 of record NZ_DAIUEH010000005.1, on the reverse strand, counting down.
TTGGAAAGCTTTGCGCTGAATAAAAACGGTTTGATGATCGTGGTGGCAAAACTGCAAACCGGCTTTGATGAGAAAAGATTGCATACTTTGTTTCTGGATAAAGAAATTAAAGGCATCAGCGCCATTCAAACCATTTCCCGCGTCAATCGCACAGCTAAATATAAGAACGACTGCAAGATTGTGGATTTCTCCTACAACAATGTGAATGTGCAAAACATCAAAGACGCGTTTGAACATTTCTCCGATGTGGTGGTGAGCGATTTTGACCCGTTTGGCGATAAGAAGGTATTGGATATTTTGCTGACCGAGCTGAAAAAGTCGGATACCTTTGCTAAGTTTTTCACGGTGTTTATGGCGATTTACAAAGACCAAGCCATGCGTGAAGACCCGGAAAGCTATCTGGACTTTGAAAGCAGCTTGAAAGAATACATCGACGCTAATCCTCAACACACTGCGGACATCAAAGCCAAGGCGGCGCAGTATTTTACTATCCTCAACCGTATTGAATATGTGATTGAGCTGGATGCCAAATATAGCGAGCCGGGGTTTCTATTTTTCTGGCGCAAGTTCAATACGCTCTACAACATGATGCACCGTTCTGACGACGTGAAAGATCCGATTGAGGTGTATTTCGATAATCAGATCGGAATAATTGAAGCCGTCACTTACGAGCCGGTGGAAAAGAAAAAGAAACCGCTCAAAGTAGCGGAGGGAGCCGAGTATGGCGGCGGTTATCAGTTTGATATTCTGCAAATCATTGCCGCGCGTAATGAGCAAGAAGCTTTGGTTGGTTCAATGATTCTGGATTTTGATTTAAAGATTAAAGATTTTTTTGATTATGTTCGAACTGCCAATGAGGGCGAACGTTTAATCGTCAAAATTAAATCACACGCATCGGAAGCCGAAATTTATGATGATTTTGCCAAACTATACCGTCGCTACAAAGCACTAAACCGCCAGAAAGTGGGAGATTATTTTTTCAAGGAAATGGATGATTTGGTTGATAAGCTGTGTGATGATTTTGAGGCGACAATATGATCACACAATTCATTGTTTATTTTGCGTACTTGATGAAAACCTCGAAGCGTTACCAAGGCGCCAAGCTGTTTTTCTATAATCTGCTGGAAAACCCGAACAGCCGGCTTAAATCGTATTTTGATGTTTTCATGATTTGCCTGGTGATGCTCAGCGTTTTCCTACTGATTTACGAAGTGGATCACAGGCAGGGCGAAAGCGAGGTGCTGTTCGAGCATTGCGTCATCAGCCTATTTATCGCTGAGTACCTGTTGCGGGGTTGGCTGTACAGCGACAATCATAAAACCATTCTGGAGCATTATGAAAAATCCGAATATTTAAATATTCCTTTTCGTTTGGATAAGGTTGCCAAAATCATTCTTGCCGAGAAAATAAAGTATATTTTTAGCCCCTTGGCCTTGATTGATCTACTTGCTATTTTGCCTACCTACAGGCCGCTACGGGTTATGCGGGTATTTCTTCTGTTTCGCTTGTTTAAGCTGTTTCGTTATTTCAATAGCATCAAAGTATTTGCCAACGTGTTGGTCAGCAGGCGTTTCGAGCTGATTACGCTGGGCGTTTTTCTGGGTTTTCTGGTGTTTATCGGCAGTACTGCGATTTATTTGTTTGAAAATCCGGCTAACGGCGGGCAGGTTAATAACTTGTTCGAGGGCTTTTATTGGGCGATAGTCACAGTTGCAACCGTCGGCTATGGCGACATATCGCCGCAGACCACCGGCGGACGAATCATTGCTATGCTATTGATTTTGGTCGGCCTTGGCGTCTTGTCTTTTCTTATCTCGATCATTGTCACGGCATTTAATGAGGAAATGGACGAATTGCGTGAAAGCAGTACCTATGCCGAACTGAACCGGTTTAATGACTTTATTATCATTTGCGGATTTGGCCGGGTAGGGCAGCATATTGCCAGACAGCTTAAAAAAGACCGGCAGCATTTCGTTATCATTGATACTAAAGAATCTAACGTCTCGAAAGCAAAGCGGCTGGGTTACCTGGTTATCCATGAAGACGCCAGCAAAAACGGCGTGATACAGAATGCCGGTATCAATAACGGCGCAACGGCGGTTATCTGCACCACCGGCGATGATGTGATCAATGTGTATATCACGCTGACCAGCCGGCATTTAAACCCGGATATCAGGATTATTTCCCGCGCGAACAGCCAGGAGAATGTCAGAAAACTCTATCAGGCCGGCGCCAGCAATGTGATTCAGCCGTTTGAAATCGCAGGTATGGTGGTTGCCGAATATATCGGCCAGCCGGTCGCTTTTGAGGCGATTTTGGGTATTATCCGCGAGGAAAGCCATATCATCATGGAAACGTTATGCGTGCATTCGGTCTCATTCATTGAAGGGATGAGCATAGCCGAGGTTGGCTTTGAACAAAGAAAACTCATGTTGCTGGGCATTATCAGTGCAAATCCGGTACATCAAAAGCATAAGAACAGCTATCCGATAAAAAATCAGCATTTTTATTTTAATCCGGAGCCGTACTTTGTCTTGCGGGAGAGTGACTTGCTGGTCGTTATAGGCAGGGAATACGCTATCGGCTATTTTCGCGAGCAGATTGAAAAAAGCCGGTTAAAAAACGGGAGAAAAAAATGAAGCGCATTGCGGTATTTGGTTACAGTGTCATGTCTTTGGAAGCGATGAGCCGGTTGAATCGGGAGCAATGCAGCATTATTTTTATCGGAAAGGACGATGTCGAAGCCGCGCTGGTTGCAGAAAAAGGCTTTGACACCAAAGTCATTGATTTTCGCAATGATGATGCGTTGAGATCGATAGGCATAGGCACTGACGTCGATACGCTTTTTTGTTTTTATCCCAGGGATTTTGATAATGTATTTTTAACGATTTCGGCGCGGGCAATCGATAAAGATATTACCATTGTCGCTATTGTCGATGACCCGGAATCGGCAGAAAAATTGTTAGCCGCGGGCGCTAATAAGATCATTGATCCTTATGAAATCTGCGGCAGAAAAACCCACGAAATGTTAACCAAACCGGATATTACCAATATTCTGGATAATACTGTTTTCGGGCGGCACGATTTAAAAATGGCGCAAGTAGAAATTCCTAAAGGTTGCTGTCTGGAAAATACCAAGACCAGCGACTTGAAGTTGAATGAAAGGCATAATCTGATACTTATCGGTGTTGTCGACAGAGAATTAGGCGATCAATTGCATTTCGCGCTCGGCGATAAGGAGCACTTCCTGGATGCGGGGGATGTCCTGGTGGTAATGGGGCCGGCAAGGGAAATAAAAGCGTTTAAAAAAGAAGTTGAACTATGCTGATGTTAGCGAGCTCACAAACGAAGTGTGTTTTTTCATGCCCGGGGCTTTATTTTTCAGTAGTTTGGAAAACCGCAAACGTGAATTCTATTATGGCGCTGTTGCCGTTAGATGGGTTGCCATATAAAGGTAAACTCCGGTAATAATTTTTTTATTATATTTAAGTCATGATTCCACCTTTCACTAATGATCAGGAACCGCCTCAAGATAAGCAAGGCGTCTTGTCACCGGCCAAGCCGGGACTGCTGAGCAATGAGGCTATTCTTCGGTTAATCACAGAGAATGTCGATGATTTAATCGTTTTACTGGATACTCAAGGGCGCCGTCTCTATAACAGTCCTTCTTACCAACGCATTCTTGCTGACAGTAGCGGCAGGGTAGAGGATTCTTTCCAGTACGTTCATCCTGACGACCGGGAGAAAGTTAAACGCATTTTTCAGGAAGTGGTCTCTTCCTGTTGTGGCCAGCGCACCGAATACCGCTATCTGCTGCAAGATGGCAGTATTCGTTATATTGAGTCCCAGTCGAACGTTATCCTGGATCAAAATGGATCTGTCCAGAATGTATTGGTGGTTTCCCGCGACATCAGCGAGCGTAAGCGTAACGAACAAATACTGCATAAGAGCGCCATTGCCCTGGAGCAACAAAAATACGCGCTTGATCAGCATTCTATTGTTGCTATCACCGATACCCAAGGCCATATTCTCTACGTCAACGATAAATTCTGCGCTATCAGCAAGTATTGTTCAGAAGAATTGTTAGGACAAAATCACCGTATCGTCAACTCCGGTCATCATTCGAAAGATTTCTTTGTCGCGATGTACCGGACCATTATCAAAGGTGAGGTCTGGAGTGGTGAGATGTGTAGCCGTGCCAAGGATGGCAGTAATTATTGGACAGATACCACCATTGTTCCCTTCATGGATGAAAACGGGCAACTGTTTCAATACATCGTGATTAGCACCGATATCACCAAGCGTAAGCGAATCGAGGAAGCACGGCTGGCCAGCGAGCAACGTTTCCGCATACTGTACGAGTCTTCGCGTGACGCTCTGCTGACGTTAAGTCCGACGCGGGGTTTTTTGGGAGGTAATCCGGCTGCGGTTGCCCTGTACGGCTGTCAGGACGAACAAGCGTTTACAGCCTTGTCTCCCTCCGCTGTCACTCCGGAGTTTCAGCCGGATGGCTCTTGTTCGGCAGATAAAGCTGCAGCCATGATGCAAAAAGCGCTGGTAAACGGCACCCATATTTTTGAGTGCGTGCATCAGCGCCTTAACGGTATGACGTTTTGGGCTGAGGTGCTGTTGACGCGCATGGAAATCGACGGTGAAATCGTGTTACAGGCTAATGTACGAGACATCAGCGAACGCAAACTGGCCGAAGAAAATATTCATCTACTCAATCATAACCTGGAGTTACGGATCGCTGCACGTACCGAACAGCTCCGCTTTCAGCGCGATGTCTTGGTTGAATTGGCTCGAAATGATAAAAGTGATTTTGACGCTGCCCTCCTCGATATTCTGCGTGCTGCCGCCGTTACGCTGGAAGTTGAACGGGCCGGTTATTGGGACCTGGATGAAAGCGGCGATTGGATTGAGCTTAAGCAATTGTTCATCCGTTCGCGTTCCGCAGTTGATTCGGAGGCGGCCGGTACGCGCCTGCGCCGGGCCGATTATCCCGAGTATTTTGCGGCCACCCTGCAACAGCGGCGGACGCTGGTGGCTGACAACGCTTATGCGCATCCTGCAACAGCGGGTTTTGCGGAATTCTATCTAAAGCCGCTGAACATTGTGTCAATGTTGGATGCGGCCGTTTGGTTCCAGGGGAGCGTGGTCGGCGTCGTCTGCTTTGAACAAGTAGGTCAAATGCATTGCTGGTCGCCCGAAGAAGTGGATTTTGCCGCCTCCATTGCCACCATGGTTGCGCTGGCGCTGGAGGCTTCGAATCGCGCCTTGGCTGAAGTTGAGCTGGCCCTGATGCGTGATCGTGCATTGGAAGCGTCCAAACTTAAGTCGGAGTTTCTCGCCAATATGAGTCATGAGATTCGTACGCCGATGAACGCCATTATCGGTCTGTCGCATCTTGCTTTGCAGACCGATTTGACGCCCAAGCAGCGCGATTACATCTCTAAAACCCATCGGGCCGGTACTGCTCTGCTTGGCATCATCAACGATATTCTGGATTTTTCCAAGATTGAAGCCGACAAGCTAGAGATGGAGTCTTTGGATTTTGACTTAGAGGAAGTACTGGATAACGTTTCAAACCTGGTAGGATATAAAGCCGGTGATAAGGGGTTGGAGTTGTTATATAAAATCCCAGCGCACATCCCGCGTTACCTGGTCGGTGATCCGTTGCGGTTGTGGCAGATACTGGTGAACCTACTCAATAACGCGGTAAAGTTTACTGACCAGGGCGAAATCGAAATAGCCGCCGAATTGCTGGAGCAAGTTAACAACCGGGTTAAATTACGTTTTACCGTGCGCGATACCGGGATCGGCATGACAGAGGAGCAATCGGCGCGGTTATTCCAAGCCTTTTCCCAGGCGGATGGTTCGACCACGCGTAAATATGGGGGGACAGGTTTGGGCTTGACTATCTCCAAACGCCTCGTTGAGTTGATGCACGGCAAAATTTACTTGGAAAGCGAAGTAGGCCAAGGCAGCCGTTTCATTTTTACGGCCTGGTTCGGGTTGTCTGCCGGAGCCACAAACAAGCAGCGCGTTTTGCCGCAGAACCTGATCGATTTACGCGTGCTGGTGGTCGACGATAATGCCGCCGCGCGGGACATAATACGGGAAATGTTGCTGCGCTTTTCTATTGAGGCAGACACGGCATGTTCCGGTCAGGCCGCTGTGGCGGCGGTCGAGTGTTGCGATAGTATCGCGCCTTACGATTTGGTACTGATGGACTTGAATATGCCGGAAATGGGGGGGCTTGAAGCAGCCCGGCTCATTAAGCAAAATGCCAATCTTGTTGATACACCACGGATGGTGATAGTAACCGCTTTTAACAATGACGAAGTGCGGCGACGCACGGAAGATATCTGGGTCGATGGCTTTTTAGTCAAGCCGGTTAGTGAACCGGCGCTATATGATATGCTGGTTAACCACTTCGCTAATACCGAGTTTTTGGGTACAGCGCCCACAGGCAGCGCGTTACCGTATTACAGCGGTTTGGAAGGTGTGCGCATTCTGTTGGCCGAGGACAACGAAATTAACCAGCAAATTGTCGTCGAACAGATGGAAAGCTTCGGCGTAATTATTGATGTGGTCAACAATGGACGTGAGGCGGTCGAGAAGATAATCAGCAGTTCCCGGCAAATCTACGATGCGATACTGATGGACTTACAAATGCCGGAAATGGGAGGGCTTGAAGCAACCCGGATTATTCGCGCCGATACGCGTTTTGGTAATATACCGATACTCGCGATGACGGCGCACGCTATGGTCGAGGAACGTGAGCGTTGCCTTGCCGTAGGCATGAACGATCATATTATCAAGCCCGTAGATCGGGATACAATATTGCAGGCGTTGGTTTACTGGATAAAGAAGGATCAACAACCGATTAAGCATACTGCCGTTTTCGAGCAGTCCGCTTTGGAACCGCTACAGATACCGGGTATTGATACCGAGGCAGGCTTGCTTCGTGTGGTGGGTAACCAGAAACTTTATTTAAGCCTGCTGCGTCAATTTTGCCAAGGCCAGTTCGACGTGGCTGCGCGCATTGGCGAGGCCTTGGCGGACCAGGATCGTATCGGCGCCGAACGTATTGTGCATACGATAAAAGGCATCGTCGGCAATATCGGTGCGGTAACCGCACAAGAGGCGGCAGAGCAACTGGAATCGCTTATCCTGAAAAATGCAGGTTCGGCAGCGATACAGCAGGCGCTGCATCATTTCGACGCGATCATGACGACGTTGGTGAACCATATCAAGCTGACGCCGGGTGTTATCGTAACAGAACGTCCTGTCGAGACAACGGTGCTTGATCAAAATGCTTTCAAGCTTGTGCTGGCAACGCTTACCGGCTATCTGGCCGATGACGATAGCGTTGCGATTGATTATTTCGACGGTGCGCGCGACCAATTTAGAGTGGCTTGTAATGATGCCGACTTTACCGAGCTTGATAAGGTTATCCATAAGTTCGAATTCAGTCAGGCTTTACAGCAATTAAAGGCTATAGCCGATAGTTTGGCATGAATGCGATGCAATGTTTTGCTGCAAATATTCAATGTAACGACTGCCTGATAAATTATCCGGTCAGAAACGGAAGATGTGCCGGGGGGAACATGTCAATCCGCTTTAGAAAACGGACTATTTGTCTTCGTCCATGACTAATAATGTCTGACTTCCCCTTGCAAAGGAACTTACTAAATGCTTAAAAAGCAGCTCATCTTTCTTATCGTTGACGATTTTGACTCAATGCGCAATGTCATAAATTCCCTGTTACGGTCCCTGGGATACGAAAATATACTGACGGCAAAAGATGGGGCGGAAGCGCTGCGCATATTAAGGTCGCAAACGGTTAACGTGGTGCTGTCTGACTGGGATATGCCGGTAATGGACGGACTGGCATTGCTCAAGGAGGTACGAGCCGATGAGCGCTTACAGAAGCTGCCCTTTCTGATGATTACCGATAAAACCGACCGGCAGCGTATAGAAGAAGCTATTAACAATGGCGCCAGCGATCTTCTAATCAGGCCTTATACGGGGCGGGATTTGGTGCGGCGAATAGAAAAGGTTCTGTCCTGGAGACCGCGGGAAATATCAGCCACACTCGAGCCCGTTGAGCAGAAGAAGTCCACTCGGCCGACAATTCTTGTTGTCGATGACATGCCGGACAATCTATCCATATTATCTAATCTGTTTAAGAATGAATATCGGGTACGCATTGCTGATAATGGCGAAAAAACACTGGCGATCTGTCAGTCAGACGATCCGCCGGATCTGGTGTTGCTGGACATTATGATGCCCGGCATAGACGGCTTTGAGGTAGCAAGGCGAATGCGAAATCATTCGGGTTCGGAACACATCCCGGTGATTTTTGTTACGGCAATTAATAATGATGATGTTCGACTTAAGGGCTTGGAGCTGGGAGCGATAGATTTTGTTGCCAAGCCTATTAATCCGGCGGTATTAAAGCCCCGTGTCCGCAATTTCCTGCGTTACGTGGAAGCGCACAAGCAGTTGCAAGCCGATTACGATTCAATGCAGGAGTTGGCCCGGCTAAGAGACGATGTGAAAAATATTATTCGTTATGACACCAAGACGCCACTGTCCGAGGTTATCGGTTTGGTCCAAGATTTGGCCGATGATGTGACTTTGGATCCTGCACAAGCCGACAAATTGCAAACAGTTGAAGAAACGTCTTTGCAAATGCTGAATATGATCAACCTGTCTACAGAACTCTATAAAATTGAGACAGGTATTTTCAAGCTTAATGCTCAGCCGGTAAATGTTTACAAGATTCTGCGCTGTCTCGTTGAAATTTCCCGTAAAGCTTATGCTGACAAACAGCTCACTGTGACGATGTCGATTATTGATATCATGATGCAGGGTCAGGAAGCGCCTAAAAGCTTGGGTGATGCGATGCTTTGTTATACCTTATTCAATAATTTAATAAGAAATGCCTGCGAGGCGGCGCCGACAAAAAGCATTGTGCTTATCAGCCTACTGAATGAAGACCCCATGCAGGTTACGATTCAGAATAGGGGAGTGGTTCCTGTAAACATTCGGGAAAGCTTTTTCGACAAGTTTATCGCTCAAGAGAAATCTGCCGATATCAGAATGGGCTTTTACTCGGCCAAATTACTCGCCGAGGCTCAGAACGGAAAAATTGCTCTGGATGTTTCAGATGAGAAAAACCTGACTCTGGTATCGGTTAGCTTGCCACGATTTTCAAGCACATGAGTGATTAAGCGAATTTTTCCGGGCGGGTTTAAACACGGCATCACCTAAAATAGCTGTTGCGTAACCGGCTTTACCGCGATAATCGTAAGCATTATTAATGAATTCAGATAAAAGCCTTAATGTTACAACACCCTTTCATTAAACAATTGTTCAGTAGCTTTCTGGATTTGGCGCCTATCCTGGCGGTTGTTTTGGTATTTCAGGTTTTAATCATTCACCAGCCTATCCCCGATGTCGGCAGTTTAATTGTCGGCACCCTCTTTGTTATTATCGGTCTTACCCTGTTTGTTCAGGGGCTTGAGCAAAGCCTGTTCCCGATTGGCGAGTCGATGGCTTATGCGCTCGCCCGTAAAGGTAGTTTGTTCTGGCTACTGGCCTTTGCTTTCTGTCTGGGATTTGGCGCTGCCGTCGCTGAACCGGCACTGATCGCGGTTGCCGAAAAAGCCGCAAATATTGCCGGTAATGGTCATCTGATAGAACAAACCGATGCGGCAAAAGCTGGTTATGCGCTGGGGCTACGCATTACCGTCGCGTTGTCCATCGGTCTTGCTATTTTGATCGGCGTATTAAGAATTATCCGGGGCTGGCCGGTGTATTACCCGGTTTTCTTCGGCTATGTTTGTGTTGCCATCATGACGCCTTTTGCGCCGGTCGAGATCATCGGCATCGCCTATGATTCCGGCGGTATCGCCACGTCCAGCATTACCGTTCCGCTGGTGACGGCTCTGGGCGTCGGTTTGGCTACATCAATCAAAGGCCGTAACCCGATGACCGATGGTTTTGGTCTTATTGTCCTGGCGTCATTGATGCCGACGATTTTTGTGATGGCTTACGGGATGGCTATATGATCGACTGGCTAATGCATTTTGCGTTGAAGCTGTTGGAAACCTGTCGCGATATTTTACCGATTGTTGTGATTATTATCGGATTTCAGCTGCTGGTCATTCGAAAACCGTTGGCTCATCCCAAAAAAACCATTATCGGCTTCTTCTATGTCTTGCTGGGCATTGTTTTTTTTCTCGAGGGACTGGATTTAGCCTTGTTTCCGCTTGGCAGTTTGATGGCGTCGCAGTTGACCACCCCGGAGTTTTTGGGTGTTAATTCTGTTACTGAGGCCATCACCTGGCAATCTTATTTCTGGGTCTATGTTTTTGCGGCCAGCATTGGATTTTCAACGGCGTTGGCTGAGCCTTCCCTGCTTGCTGTCGCCCTTAAAGCCGAACAAATTTCAGGCGGCACGATCCGGGCCTGGGGGTTAAGAATTTCTGTCGCCATCGGCGTGGGTTTCGGTCTAGCTCTCGGTACTTTTCGGATTGTTACGGGGTCGGAACTCTATTTATATATTATTGGGGGCTATATCATCGTTTTGATACAAACCCGGTTCGCCCCCAAGCTGATTATCGGTCTGGCCTACGATTCGGGCGGTGTAACGACATCAATGGTTACTGTGCCTCTGGTTACCGCATTAGGTCTGGGGTTGGCCTCTACCATTCCCGGCCGCAACCCGTTACTGGATGGCTTTGGCTTGATTGCCTTTGCCAGTCTATTTCCTATCATTGCTGTCTTGGGTTACGCGCAAATCGCACAGTGGCGTAGCAAAGGCAGTCTTTCATCTAAACCTTGAGGCTTACCATGCATTTCAAATTAATTATCGTCTTTGTTGAAGATGACAAAACCGACCTAGTGCTTGATACCGCGCGTGAACACGGCGCTAAAGGCGCAACCATTCTCAATAATGCCCGTGGCGAAGGCATGAAACAATCGAAAACTTTTTTTGGCTTGACGCTGGAAACGCAGCGCGATGTCTTGTTGTTTTTGGTCGAAGAGCATCTGAGCCGGCACATTCTGGAAGCCATCGCCAAAATCGCGCAATTCGACAGCAAACCCGGCACCGGTATCGCCATTCAAATTGATGTTGAAGATGCCGTTGGCGTCATGCAGCAGGTTGAACAATTAACCCATGAACTTGAGGACAAAATATGATTGAGCCACGCGTTGTAATTCGTGTCAAAGATGTAATGAAAACCGACTTCGCCACCATCGACGGCATTGCTACGGTAGGCGATGCGTTAAGGAAAATGAAAGCGCTTAAAACTTCGGTGTTGGTGGTTAATAAACGCCATGAGGATGACGAATACGGCATGATTAATTCCGGCGATATTGCCCGTCATGTGCTGGCGAAAGACCGCGCGCCGGACCGGGTTAACGTTTATGAAATTATGAGTAAGCCGGTCATTTCAGTCCATCCCGATATGGACATCCGCTATTGTTCGCGTTTATTTGCCGACTATAATCTGGTCAGGGCGCCGGTTATTGAAAATAACAAGATTATCGGCGTGGTCAGCCCGAATTCATTGGTGCTGGATGGAATGTTCAATTTATTGTAAATAAACAGGCTCCTGTGAGCCGTACAGTTTCCGCTCCGATGCTGGGGGCGATAAATAAATTTTTTAAAAAAGGCAGTTGATCATGTTGAAATGGTTAAGATTTAATTCCAGGATCTGGTTCTTTCTGGGCTTTCTCGGTTGTGTTTTTTTGCTGTCGATGGGCGCTTATTTCCAATTTGTTCAAGGATTGGATCCCTGTCCTTTATGCATTTCCCAACGCATTGCAATCTTGCTGACCGGGCTGGTTTTTTTAAGCGCTGCTATCCATAATCCGGTACAAGGCGGTACGACCGCTTACGCCATTGCAGGCGCGGTAACGGCTTTGTGCGGCGCGGCTATTTCAACCCGGCATGTCTGGATACAGCACTTGCCTGCTGATAAGGTTCCTGAATGCGGCCCTGGTCTGGAGTATGTGCTGCAAAACTTCCCTTTGTTTGAAACAGTTAAATTAATGCTCAGCGGTACTGGGGATTGCGCTAAGGTGGATTGGACGATGCTGGGTTTCAGCATGCCTGCCTGGACATTACTGGCTTTTTTGATGTTGGCAACTCTCAGTTTGTTGCAGATCTGGAATTATAAAGCAGTGAATCGCTAGGGTGTCGGGATGTCTGCCGACTCCATTGCCAGACCAAACATGATGACCGGATGGTTAAAACAGCTCGGCATTGCCTTGCTCTACCTGCTTCTCGGCTATGTAATCAATCACCACTTCACCAATAATAACGTCGTTTGCACTGTCTGGCCGGGTGCCGGGCTGGCGTTGGCGGTGTTGCTCATTGGCGGCAGGCGTTATATCCGGGGGCTGATTCTCGGCTCGCTGGCGCTTAATACACTCTCCAATGATTCGGTTTGGGCAATTGGCGGCATCACCCTGACGCATACCGTGGAAGCGCTTTTGGGCGTTTGGCTGCTCACCCGTAATGGCCGGTCTGTCTTATCCCTGCACACGCTACGAGACTACCGGCGCTTGGTTATATCGGGAGGTGTTGCCGGCATTGCGGGGGCGATGATCGGCGGATTGTCCATCCTGCTTGCGGGCTACATCACCCCAGCCGATTATCTTGCAAACGTATTGCGTTGGTGGATGGGCGATACGCTCGGCGTTGTATTGGTTACGCCGTTAATGTTGGCTTGGTGGCAGGAAAAATGGGAACCGTTTAAGGCAAGGCAACCGCTTGAAGCGCTGCTGTTGAGTGGCCTGTCTTTCCTGGTCGGACAAATCGTTTTCATGGGTTGGTTCCGTGAATACCTGACCGAGGCGCCCAAAGGTTATTGGTTGTTTCTTTGCGTGACATGGGTGGCCCTGCGTCTTGGTAATCGAGGGGTAACTGTCGTGTTATTGATGATTGCAGTCCAAGCTTTAACAGGTGCTTACTATCAAATCGGTTTTTTTGCGGAGGAAATAGCCACAGCCAATCTCTACAATTATTGGGCGTACATGTTGATCCTGTCTGTAGTCGGGATGACATTCGCGGCCTATGTGAGTGAACTCAAGCGAACACTCACTGCATTGCAATTAAATAGCGCACGTATCCAACTACTGCTGGACTCGTCATTGGATGGCATCGTCAGTATGGACCATAATGGTAATGTCATAGGCTGGAATGCTCAGGCCGAGCATATCTTCGGTTATTCCGGCGAGCAGGCCTTGGGACGCGACACAGCAGAGTTAATTGTTCCGCCTGCTTACCGGGAAAGACATTGGCAAGGCTTGTCACGATTTATGGAGACAGGCGTATCGGACATTATCGGTACGCGTTTGGAGGTGACAGGTTTACGTGCCGATGCTTCGGAGTTTCCAATAGAGATTGCTGTTCATGCTCTGAAACAGCAGGACAGTTATTTTTTTAGCGCTTATATTCGCGACATTTCCAAGCGTAAACAAGCTGAGGCGGCGCAGCAGGAGGCTCTGGACAAACTGCACAAAATAGCCCGCCAATTGCCCGGCGTAGTGTTTCAATTTCGCTTGCGTAAAGATGGCAGTTCCTGCCTTCCTTATGCCAGCGAGGTATTGCGCGATATTTATCGGGTCGATCCCGAAGACGTGGTTGATGATGCCGCCAAGATATTTGCCGTTGTTCATCCGGATGATTTGGATGGGCATTTGGCGTCTATTCAAACATCGGCGCGGGATTTAAATCCGTGGCGTAATGAATACCGGCTCAGGTTTGCAGATGGCACAGAACGCTGGTTATTCGGTAACGCTCTGCCGCAACGCGAAGAAGACGGTTCGGTGCTTTGGCATGGCTTCGTGACTGATATTACTGAGCGTAAGCAAATGGAGGAAAAACTGCGTGACAGCGATGCCTTTAATGCCAGCATACTTAACTCACTGACCTCGCATATCACCGTGCTGGACGCGCAGGGGGGCATTATTGCAGTCAACGACGCGTGGCGGCGCTTTGCCAAAGAGAACGGTTTACCTGAATCCAGCCGGGATATGCTGGGCTTCAATTATCTGGATGCGTGTAAAAATTCCTTTAATCAAGCTTATGGCGATGAAGCAAGCATTGCCCAAAGCGGCATTACGGAGGTGCTGGCGGGGGATCGGAAAATATTTCATTTAGAGTATCCGTGTCACTCGCCAACTGAGCAACGCTGGTTTCAGATGAATGTATCGCCATTACAAGGATCACGTCCCGGAGTTGTAATTAGCCATAAAAACATTACCGAGCGTAAAAAAGCTGAAGAAATTGCCCAGGCCGCTTCTCAATATGCGCGCAGTCTGATTGAAGCGAGCCTGGATCCCTTGGTGACGATCAGCGCAGAGGGCAAAGTCACTGATGTCAATACTGCCACGGAACAGGTGACCGGGGTGAATAGAGACAGCCTGATCGGTAGCGATTTTGCGGATTATTTCATTGATCCTGAAAAAGCGCGCGAGGGGTATTTAAGGGTATTCTCCCAGGGTTTTGTAACCGATTATCCATTAGCTATCCGTCATGTATCCGGTAAGATTACCGACGTGCTTTATAACGCCAGCGTATACCGTGACAGTAATGGCAATGTCCTTGGTGTGTTTGCCGCTGCGCGCGACATCACCAAGCGCAAGCAGGCAGAGGAATCGTTAGAGATGATGCGATTCAGCGTGGATCACGCGGGCGACAGCATCTTCTGGATCAACCGCGAGGGGCGTATCCTTTATGTGAATCGTGCGGCCTGCACGGAACGCGGCTATTCCAGAGAGGAAATGCTCGAAATGAGCATTTTCGAGCTGGACCCGGATTATCAGCCCGGCGTCTGGGGGCCGCACTTTGAAGATCTCAAGCGGCGCGGCACCATCACGCTTAAGACCCGTCACCGCACGAAGGACGGCTACTTATATCCCATTGAGGTCAACGCCAATTACGTTCACATCGGTGGACATGAGTTCAATTTTTGCTTCCTCCGCGATATCACCGCCCGCAACCTTATGGAAGACGAGCTAAAAGCCAGCGAGGCAAAATTCCGTTCGATTATTGAAGCTTCCCCGGTACCGATGGCGTTAAATAACGGGCAGTTGAACATTACTTTCCTGAATCAGGCTTTTGTGCAAACTTTCGGTTACAACGTCGACGATATTCCCACTCTGGCTGACTGGTCGCTGAAAGCTTATCCTGATCCGAACTATAGGCATTGGGTAACTCAGACTTGGCAAGCGGCACTGGAACAAGCCGAGCGTGAATGCCGGTCATTTTTGCCGATGGAAATTAACATTTGCAGTAAAGATGGCGCTTTTAAAACCGTGTTGGCGAGTGCGGCGGTAATTGTCGATTCTTTTAAGGACGAGCATTTAGTGGTGCTGTATGACATCACCGAACGCAAACAGGCAGAACTGGCAAAGCATCGCAGCGAAGAGCAGTTGCGGGCATTTTATGAATTGGATCTCGTGGGGTTAACGATTACCTCACCCGAAAAGGGTTGGATTCGAATTAATGAATGTTTATGCAGAATGCTGGAATATTCAGAACAAACCTTACGCCAAATGACTTGGGCGGAGTTGACCCATCCCGAAGACTTAGCCGCCGATGTTGAGCAATTTGAAAGGTTATTGGCTAATGAAATCAATGGTTATGCCCTAGAGAAACGCTTTGTCAGTCGTACCGGAAAAGTTATCCCGACCAAATTGGTGGTGCGTGGTTTACGTAAAGCCAGCGGTGAGCTTGATTATGTCATGGCGATGGTTGAAGACATCACTGAATACAAACGAGCAGAAACCGAGTTAAAACGTTCCAATGCCGAATTGGAACAATTCGCCTATGCGGTGTCCCACGATATGCGCCAGCCGTTACGCATGGTGAGCAGTTATTTATCCTTGATTGAAAACGCATTGGCCGGCCAATTGAATGAAGAAACGCAACAGTTTCTCAATTTTGCTAGGGAGGGTGCGAAACGTATGGATGCAATGATTTTATCGTTGCTGGATTATTCTCGGATAGGGCGTAAATTTGAAGCCAAAACATGGATCAGCAGTAAGGCCTCTTTAGATGAGGCGTTGGCTTTTCTTAAGCCCGAGCTCAGCGCTTGCGGTGGGGAAATTAAAGTAACCGGCGATTGGCCTGAATTATTTGCCAGCCGCGATGAATTAACGCGGCTGTTACAAAACCTGGTGGGTAATGCGCTTAAATATCACGAAGAAGACCAGCCGCCACAGGTGGATATTCATGGAACAATCCATGCCGGATCATTACGGGTGGAGGTGCGCGATCACGGTATCGGTATCGAGCCGAGTCAAGTAAACCGTCTGTTTAAGGTGTTTTCCCGGTTACAGGCCCGCAGTCGTTTTGAAGGTACCGGCGTCGGCCTGGCCTTGTGCCGTAAAATTGTCGAACATCACGGGGGCGGCATTGGCGTAGAATCGGCGGGCGAGGGGCAAGGTTGTCTATTCTGGTTTGAATTGCCCCTTGTCAATGCCGTAAATCCGGAATAGAAATATGATCAATAATATCGCTATGCCACTTCCTGCTATGCGAATTTAGAGTTTGGGAACAAGCGTAAAAAATAATGAGACTGTTAGCCAAACGCTCTTTGCGATTCATGCTGCCCTGGATGTTATTACTGATCGGGCTGCTCGGTACGGGGTTTGCCGGCTATTGGATGAAACACGACATAGAGCACGACGAATATCGCAAGTTTGCTTTTTACTGTGATGAGATCCGGTTACAAGTAGAGGCACGGCTTGATGCGCATAAGCAGACATTATTGGGAGGCGCCGCGCTATTCGACTCATCGGATACCGTGACGCGTCAGGAATGGCATCGTTATGTCCAGCGCTTACGTGCTGATGAACATTTTAACGGTATTCAGGGCTTGGGCTTTTCAGTGTGGATTCCGGCCGGACAATTAGCCGCACATCAGGCGCAGCTACGCGCTGAAGGCTTTCCTGAATATACGGTGCATCCTGAAGGTAAGCGCGATGTTTATTCTTCGGTCATTTTTTTGGAACCGTTTAACGGGCTGAATTTACGCGCTTTCGGCTATGATATGTATTCCGAACCGGTGCGCCGTACGGCAATGGAACAGGCACGAGATAAAAATGAAGTTATCCTGTCGGGCAAGGTGACTTTGGTACAGGAATCGATAGAAAATGCGCAGGCGGGTACGTTGATGTATGCGCCTGTCTATCAAAAAAGCCGACCTCTCGATACTGTCGAGCAACGTCGGGCTGCATTGTCGGGCTGGGTGTACAGCCCTTTTCGTATGGGTGATCTGCTTGATCAGCTGGTGCCGAATGTTGAAGGTAAAACGGCGACGCATGTACATTTTCGCGTTTATGACGGCCCCTCTGTGCAAGCGGATAAGTTGCTGTATGACAACGCAGAACCGTCTTATGTTGAGACTGTCCGGCCATTGTCCATCAAAGAAATAATGATCGATTTTAACGGCACTGTGTGGACATTGCAGTTCGAGCAGGTTGTCGGTACACAAGGTATCTATGATTACAGCAAGTTGTGGATTATGCTGGGAGCGGGAATCCTGAGCAGTTTCCTGCTGTTTTTGCTGTTGCGTTTTTATCTTAATATGAGCATCAATGCCTCGAAAATAGCTCATAAACTGACCGCAGAATTGCGCGAGAGTGAGCAACGTTTCCGGCTATTGGCGGATTCGGCGCCGGTGCTGATCTGGCAATCGGATACTGATAAACTCTGTTATCACTTCAATAAGGTTTGGCTGGAATTTACCGGTCGTACTTTGGAGCAGGAACAAGGCAACGGCTGGGCAGACTGTGTACATCCTGATGATTATCAACGCTGCCTTGATCTTTATATAACGGCTTTTAACCGGCGCGTAAGTTTTTCCATGGAGTACCGTTTGCGTCGCCATGATGGCGAATATCGCTGGCTGATAGATACCGGCGTTCCCCGTTACACCGAAGATAAAGTTTTTCTTGGTTATATCGGTTCATGTGTAGATATCACTGAGCGAAAGCAAATGGAGGATAAGTTGGCGCGCGCCCATGCTGAATTGCAACAGTTTACTTATATTGCCGCACACCATTTACAAGAGCCGGCGCGGCGTTTGGTGAGTTTTAGTCAACGCTTGCGCGAACAAATGCCGGTAGAACTGCTAAACGAAGACCTGACCGCCTCGTTGTATTTTATTGAACAAGGCGCGGTGCGGCAAAGTGCCCTGGTGCGCGATATCCAGTTATATCTTGCCGCCGACCAAGCGCGCAGTATGATCGGGAAAATTGCCGTTTCCGAGGTTATTGCTCACTTACTGAAGCAGAGGTCGGCGTTAATCCGCAAAACAGGTGCGCAGGTGGATTACAATGACCTTCCTTCCGTCTATATTGACCGTCCGCGCCTGAAAGATATTTTCAGTATTCTGTTGGACAATGCCTTAGACTATCGTCATCTTGAGCTTACGCCGCATATATCGATTAGTGGTGAATTAAGGGCCGGGCGGGTGGTTTTCCGCGTTTCGGATAATGGCCTTGGTATTCCTACAGAATACCGGGAGCGCGTTTTTGGGGTGTTTGAGCGCTTGCAGGTGCATGATAATCAAAACTCCACAGGCATCGGTTTGGCAATTGTACGGCGTATCGTTGAAAGTTGCGGCGGTTCTGTCAGCTTGAAAGAAACGCAGGGTGGCGGGACTACTGTTTTATTTGATTTACCTGAATAAATGTCGGGTTACGCTATTGCTAACTCAACCTGCATAAGAGATTTAATAATGAGCGATATCGGTAATCCTCACGTCGTTGAAATTTTACTGTTGGAAGATGAACCTTCGGATGCGTATTTGGTAAAAATGGCGTTAAGAGAAGGCAAAGTGCTGGCGCACTTACATCATGTGGTTGATGGACGCGAAGGACTGGATTTTTTAAACAGAACAGAGAAATATGTCGATGCGCCGCGTCCTGATTTGATTTTTCTCGACCTTAATATGCCGCGCATGAACGGCT
Source organism: Methylobacter sp. (assembly GCF_036845245.1). NCBI lineage: Bacteria > Pseudomonadati > Pseudomonadota > Gammaproteobacteria > Methylococcales > Methylococcaceae > Methylobacter > Methylobacter sp. The sequence goes on along the minus strand of NZ_DAIUEH010000005.1, from coordinate 63,744 downwards.
GTGAATTTTTAACCGTCATTAAGGCCGATGAACGCTTTAAAGGCATTCCTGTGGTGGTGTTGACGACCTCCGATGTTGAAAAAGATGTCGTATATTCTTATCAGCTCGGTGCGACCAGTTATATCACCAAACCTGTAGATATGCCGCAGTTTGTTAAGGCTATTCAGCAGATTGGCGATTATTGGTTTAGCCTGGTGCGTTTGCCGCAAGATGGCAAGCTATGAACCGGTTCGGGACGATTCGAGTATTGCTGATAGAGGACGAGGCCGGCGATGCGTATCTGGTAAAAACGAAATTGGGACAAACTCAGAGCGGACGTTTTGAGGTAACCTGGACGCAATCGCTTAGTGAAGCACAACAATGTTTGGCGGACTCATCTTTTGATGTGATGTTGTTGGATTTGACATTACCCGATTCAGAAGGTTTGGCAACTGTTCACAGTGCGCGCAGCATGACCATGGATATTCCTATTGTGGTGCTCAGCGGACACAGCGATACCGATTTTGCATTGACCGCGCTGGAGGCTGGAGCCGTGGATTACATGGTCAAAGGCGATTTTGGTTATGACGGCCTGGCTCGGGTGATTCGTTACGCGCTGTTGCGAACCGACATGGAGGCGCGGAATAATTTATTGATAGCGGCATTGGAAGCCGCGGCAAACGGTATTGTTATTACCGATAAATACGCGACGGTGATATGGGCTAACCCGGCTTTCGGTCGATTAACCGGTTACAGCCCGAAAGAAGCGGTGGGCAATAAGCCGAATCAACTGCTCAAATCCGGCTTTCAGGATGAGGCATTTTATCAGGATATGTGGGCTGATCTTATAGTCGGTCAACACTGGCGCGGCGAACTGATCAATAAGCGCAAAAACGGTACCCTGTATCATGAAGAGCTTAGCATTGCGCCGGTAAAAAGCAGCACCGGCGAAATTACCCATTTTATCGGCATTAAAGAAGATATTACCGAGCGTAAGGAGATGGAAGCGCAATTGCAAAAACTTGCCAGCACCGATCCTTTGACGGGATTATTTAACCGCCGCGTATTTTTGGAGCAATTGGAGCGGGAAAGAGCGAAAGTGGCGCGATTGCCCCATTATTCATCGGTATTGTTAATGCTGGATTTGGACTATTTTAAACGGGTCAATGATGCTTACGGCCACGCTACCGGCGATGCGGTATTAAAAGCGTTTGCCGAAGTCGTGCGCAAGACTTCCCGCGCCATAGATATACCGGCGCGCCTCGGCGGTGAAGAATTCGCCATCTTGTTAACCGGAGCTTGCAAGAAAGACGCCCTGACAATGGCGGAACGGTTACGCGAGCAAGTGGCAGAGGCTGTTGTCGATCATAAAACAGGCCCTGTGAAAATTACGGTCAGCATCGGCGCCGCTACGTTACTGGCTGATGATATGAATGGCGAAGCGGTGATGCATCGCGCAGATGCCGCTTTATATGAAGCTAAAGACAGAGGCCGCAATCAAACCTACTGGTCTTGCTTTTAGTTGCAGGTGCGGATTGCTCTGCTTGGCTGATAAAAGAATGCGCGATCTGTCAGGATTGTCTCCCTCTACACAATTACTCCTTGGAATAAATGATATGAAAAGTATTTTATTGGCGCTTTTGCTGGCAAGCAGTTTTTCATTGTCGCAAGCCGCAGAAAAAACCAGCTCGTTACATCAGGTCATTGCCGGAGAACAGCGTTCTGCCGAGCATAAAAAACGGGATAAATACCGGCATCCGCAACAAACGTTGGAATTTTTTGACGTTAAGGACAATATGACGGTCGTCGAAGTTTGGCCGGGTGAAGGTTGGTACACGGAAATTCTTGCGCCTTATCTAAAAAATCACGGCAAACTGTATGCCGCGCATTTTTCAGCCGATGCCGAAGAGCCTTATTTTAAAAAGAACTTGCATGACTTTGTTAAAAAAATAAAAAGTCAGCCGAAAATCTACGATAAAGTCGAGTTAACCGTATTGCAGCCGCCAAATTTTTTGCAAATAGCCCCGGATGGTTCGGCCGACAGGGTTTTAACATTTCGTAATGTGCATAACTGGATGAAAGGCGGCCAGGCCGCAGCGGTATTTAATTCGATGTACAAGGCATTAAAGCCCGGCGGTATTTTAGGCGTCGAGGAGCATAGAAACTCAACGTTAAAGCCGCAAGATACCAAGGCTGTGTCCGGCTATGTCAGTGAGGATTATGTGATTGCGCTGGCAAGAAATGCAGGCTTTGAGTTTCTGGATAAATCCGAAATCAATGCCAATAGTAAAGATACCAAGGATTATCCCGAAGGCGTCTGGACTTTGCCGCCTGCTTTAAAACTTAAGGATAAAGACAAAAAGAAATATCTGGCCATTGGCGAAAGCGACCGGATGACGATTAAATTCATCAAACCCCGATAAATATAGATCATCGTTTTTTGACGGCTGTATATCACATGTGACTATCACCGGACTGAATTTGCGAAACAATCCACAAATTGTGCGGGTGTTAAATAAAATCAGAACGTAAACAGCAAAACAGCTGATATTTACGCTATAAAAAATAATAAGTATTTGAAAATTAAAGAAATAAAATGATGTGTAAAAAGTGTCCATTTTAACAAAACTTTAATAAAAACCGCTAGTAAGGGTTGTTAAAAACGATTTTTCCACAGAGTTATCCACAGATACTGTGGGTAACTCGAATACTTTAATACGTATAATCACTTAGCCTTAAAACATCAAAAATAATTCAAATATTATGGCCAAGTTGCAAAGCGGGAGTGAGTCGGTTTTCAGGGTTGCCATTGCCGTTCCTGTTTATCGGCTATTTGATTATCTTGCCCCAGAACAATTTGAGCCGACCCATATCAAACCGGGCATTCGCCTCGAAGTGCCTTTTGGGAAGGCTAAAAAAATCGCCATTCTGGTCGAGTGCGTTCAACATAGCGATATAGACGTCGGTAAATTAAAACGCGTCGAACGGATACTGGATGAGAAATCGCTACTATCAACAAAAGATATGGCGCTGTTGCATTGGGCCAGTCGTTACTATCATCATCCGTTGGGCGAGGTTTTCAGTGCTGCTTTCCCGGTAGCGCTACGTCAAGGAAAGTCAGCCGTTATTCAAACGGAAAAACGTTATGCTTTGACCGAAGCAGGCAAAGCTATCGATAGCGAGCTGTTGAAGCGGACGCCCAAGCAAAAAAGCGTATTGGAAAAATTCCAGGCACATCAAAGTTGTTTATCCGAAGCGGAATTGTCCGCATGGAATCAAAACTGGCGTACTTCGGTAAAACAGCTGGTAGACAGGCAATTGCTACAGCTTGCGGCCTTGGAATCCGGCACAGATTTTACCCTGAGCAAAGCCGGAGGGGGCACCCATCCGGTAACAAGGAGTAATGCTCTGCAATGTAATCCGCCGCAGCAAGCGGCGATAACGGCAGTATGCGATAGCTTGGGACAGTTTGGCGTTTTTTTACTGGAAGGAGTGACCGGCAGCGGTAAAACCGAAGTCTATATGCAAATTATTCACTCCGTGCTGGAACGGGGGCAGCAGGTGTTGGTGTTGTTGCCGGAAATTACCCTGACGCCCCAGCTTGAGGAACGGTTCAGGCAACGATTTACTGTCAGCATTGCCATTTCACATTCTAAATTGACCGACCGGCAGCGAGCTTGTGCCTGGCTTAAAATGCAGCGAGGCGAATGTTCCATTTTATTGGGCACCCGGTCCGCCCTATTTACGCCGCTAAAGAATCCCGGCTTGATCATTCTCGATGAAGAGCATGATGCCTCGTTCAAGCAGCAGGAAGGTTTTCGTTTTTCCGCCCGCGATGTCGCCGTGGTGCGCGGCAAGCTGTTAAATATTCCGGTATTACTGGGTTCGGCAACGCCGGCACTGGAAACTCTGCATAACGTCGATAACAAACGTTACCGTTTACTGCATCTGCCGGAAAGAGCAGGCAATGCAACTGCGCCGGTCTTGCAGTTGCTGGACATCAGGAACAAAAGGATGCAGGAGGGTTTGTCCGAAGCGCTTATTGCAGAGATTCATAAAACCCTGGCAAAAAATGAACAGGTATTATTATTCTTAAACCGGCGCGGCTTTGCGCCGACCCTGATCTGCCACGGCTGCGGATGGGTTGCGCGTTGCAGGCGTTGCGACGCTAATCTGGTGATTCATCATGATGAAGGGATATTGCGTTGCCATCATTGCGGACATGAACAACGCCTGATAAGAGACTGTCCCGCCTGCAAGGCAAGTGAATTGACGCCGCTGGGCCTGGGTACCGAACGGGTAGAAAAAGTGTTGGCGGAGTTATTTGCCGATAAAACGATTGTTCGTCTGGATCGGGATTCCACTCAGCGCAAAGGTTCATTGGAAGATTATTTGCAACAAATCAACCAAGGCACGGTGGATATTATTTTGGGTACGCAGATGCTGGCGAAAGGCCACCATTTTCCCAATGTGACTTTGGTGGCGATACTGGATGTGGACAGCGGCCTGTTCAGCATTGATTTTCATGCTCCCGAAAAAATGGCGCAAATGATTGTGCAGGTTTCAGGCCGTGCCGGGCGTGCGGAAAAGCCCGGCAGAGTTATCATGCAAACCCGGCAGCCTGATCATCCTTTATTAACAACGCTGATCAGAGAGGGCTATAGCAGTTTTGCCAAAACCGCGTTAGCGGAGCGCAAAGAAGCGTCATTGCCGCCGTTCAGTTATCAGGCGTTATTAAGAGCGCAGGCTACAGATACTGATATGCCGAAGATGTTTTTGCATGCGGTTGTTGAATTGGCGCAAGAGCATAGTAAAGGTCATACCCAAGTTTTGGGGCCGGTTGCCGCGCCGATGGCCAGACGTGCGGGACTTTACCGCTACCAACTGCTGTTTCAAAGCGACAGGCGGCCGGAGCTGCATGCGTTGCTTGATGTGCTGATGCCGAAAATTGAAAAGCTTAAGCAGGCAAAAAAAGTGCGTTGGTCGTTGGATGTCGATCCGGTGGATTTGTATTGAGGCTTAAAAATCTTCACCACGAAGGCACGAAGAACGCGAAGCTTTATATTTTCCTTCGTGATCTTCGTGCCTTCGTGGTGAAAAGTTCTTTGATCTAAAAACAACTATTTTTCCAAGCCGATAAAATCCCAAACCTTGTGCGAAAAGGTCGAGTCTTTATGCTCAGGTACCGGCGGGCCATTCGGATAATTTAACTCATAGACTCGGGCGGTATCTTTGGCAAGATCCGGCAATTCAAGCTTAGTGTAGGCTTCCTGCATGATTTGCAATGCGAAAGGGACCGCAGGCGTGCGCTGGTATTTGTCAACGACGGTAGACGCTCTGTTGACGGCAGCAACATAAGCTTTGCGTTTCATGTAAAAACGGGCGACATGGACTTCATACATTGCCAGATTGTTTTTGAGCGCGATCATGCGTAGTTGAGCATCGGGTACATATTTGCTGCTTGGAAACCTGCGGATCAGTTCGGCAAAATTGTCATAGGCATCACGAGCATTTCCGGGATCGCGTTGTGACGTATCGGTAGGCAGGAAGCGATCGATGAAGCCTATACCGCGATTGTAATTAACCAGGCCTTTTAAATAATAAGCGTAATCAACGCTGGAGCTGCGCGGATTGATTTTGATAAAACGGTCTGCGGCGGCGATTGCGGCCTCAGGATCACCATTCTTGTAATAAGCGTAAGCCACATCCAGCTGGGTCTGAGCGGATTCATCGCCGAAAGGGTAACGGGATTCAAGTGCTTCGTAGAGCTTGATTGCTTTATCATAATTACCGGCATCCAGCGCGGTTTTGGCCTGTTCGCGGAATTTCTCGGCATTCCAGTCGGCGTATTCGTCTGTAGTATCTGAATCGCCGGAGCCTAGGCTTTTAAGCGTCTCACAGCCTTGAAGAGTCAGGCCTAAACAACAGATAAGTAAAAATTTAATTAAAATTAATCGCATAGTGCTAACGACACGCTGTAATATAAGGGGTTTTTCTCGCTGGATATAACTGCGATACTTTGGGATGGCTTGAGTATCCGCCGAGTATAACTTAACAATGGGTTAATCAGAAGAACTTGTTATGACAAGATTAACGGAAGAAGTGCCATTTGAAATGGCCGGTATGCGCTTAGATCAAGCGCTTGCGGAAATGTTTGCGGATTATTCGCGTAGTAAATTACAAAGCTGGGTTAAATCCGGACGAGTGCAGGTCAACGGGCTGACGCTCAAGCCTCGAGATAAGCTGGTCGGGGGCGAAATGATAGCATTGGACGCGGAGGCGGAAATAGTCATTACCGCTGAACCGGAGTCAATCCCGCTGGAAATCATTTTTGAAGATGAAAGTCTGCTGATTGTGAATAAACCGGCTGGCTTGGTTGTGCATCCTGCGGTAGGAAACTGGAACGGTACGCTGTTAAATGCTTTGCTGAATCACGATTCCAGTCTGGAAACTTTGCCAAGAGCAGGCATTGTGCACAGGATTGATAAGGAAACCAGCGGATTATTGATGATTGCAAAAACCTTGCAAGCTCATAACAGTTTGACGCAACAGTTACAGGAACGGGACATCACCCGCGAATATCTGGCGATTACGCGTGGCCGCATGACGGCAGGCGGTACGGTGGATGAACCGATCGGCAGGCATCCTACCGATCGTAAGCGCTACGCGGTCAGGGAAAATGGCAAGCATGCCGTGACCCATTACCGGGTTGGCCAGCGCTTTACCCGCCATACGCTGGTTCAGGTTAAGCTGGAAACAGGACGTACCCATCAGATCCGGGTGCATATGGCGCATATTCGTTTTCCGCTGTTGGGCGATCAGGTTTATGGCGGACGTTTTCAAATGCCGGCGGACTGTAGTGAACGATTGGAAAAAGAATTGCGCAGTTTCAAACGCCAGGCTTTGCATGCGGCAAAACTGGGCTTACAACATCCCGTTACCGACGAATATCTTGAGTGGGAACAACCGATGCCGGAGGACATGACCCGATTGCTGGAAGCATTGGCGGAAAATGAGCGGGATTAGACACTGGCTGGTTCCGAACTGGCCCGCTCCGGCCAATATCCACGCGGCGACTACGTTGCGTACCGGTGGAAGCAGTTGCGGCGTTTACGCCAGTCTTAATCCTGCCATGCATGTGGGCGATGACGCTGATAAAGTTAAGCAAAACCGGCAGGTCATTAAAGAATTGCTGGATTTGCCTGACGATCCGGTTTGGCTGGAGCAAATACACAGCAATCGAGTAGTACAGGCGGTAAAAACCGAATCATTGCAGCAGGCCGATGCCAGCTATACCGCTGAAGCCAAGGTTGTGTGTGCGGTAATGACTGCGGATTGTTTGCCGCTGCTGGTTTGTGCGACTGACGGTAGCGAGGTGGCCGCCATTCATGCGGGTTGGCGGGGTTTGTTGGCAGGGGTGATCGGCAATACGCTGACCGCAATGAAAAATAACGATTTTTTGGTATGGCTGGGGCCTGCAATCGGCCCGGACTGTTTTGAGGTAGGCGCTGAAGTGCGGGATGCTTTTTTGGCAAAATCGGCAGCATTCATGACGGCTTTTAAACAGCAAAGCAACGGCAAATGGCTGGCGGACATTTATCAGTTGGCTCGAATCGATCTGGCGATGGTGGGCATCGACAAGGTTTACGGGGGCGGTTTTTGCACCGTTACCGAACATCAACGTTTTTATTCTTATCGTCGGGATAGAGAAACAGGGCGTATGGCTACGCTAATTTGGAGAGAATAAAATAGTGGATTTACTGATATTAATTATCATCTTTACGGCAGTCGGCGGCGTGTTGAGTGTTATGGCGGCGGCGGTTTTTCTATTATTGCCGGATCATCGCCGGAATGCAGTGCTGCCGCACGGGATCAGTTTTGCAATTGGCGCATTATTGGCGGTTGCCTTCTGGGGGCTGATTCCCGAGGCATTTTCAGCAATTAAACCTGAACAGTTTCAATCATTATCCGGGACCATTTTAGCGGGCGTGCTCGGTTTTTTTGTGCTGGAAAAGTTGTTGATCTGGCGTCATTGCCATTCCGGCAGTTGCGAAGCGCATGGCGATGAAGATGATCACGATCACGGGCATGAACATGAGCATAGCCACAGTCATGGCGCGGCTAAGTCGGCTGGCGCGTTGATTATTCTCGGTGATGGCATCCACAATTTTGTCGATGGAGTTTTAATCGCGGCCGCGTTTTTAACCGATGTGCAATTGGGCATCGTTACAAGCTTGGCCGTTGCCGCGCATGAGATCCCCCAGGAAGTGGGTGATTTTGCGATTTTGTTGCACAGCGGCTATTCCAAAAGCAAAGCGCTTTTTTACAATATGCTTGCCAGTTTAACTACGGTTTTGGGCGGTGTATTGGCATACTTCGGGTTGGAAGATTTGCATGACAGCTTGCCGTATTTTCTGGCGCTGGCTGCCTCAAGCTTTATTTATATTGCGGTAGCCGATTTGATACCGTCATTACATAAGAAAACCGACATGAAAACCTCATTGCAGCAGATCGCTTTGATTGCTATGGGGGTGCTGTTGATTTGTTCATTACATGGCATCGCCCATAACATGGGGGGATAGGCTGCCTTTGAGCAGGCAGGGTCATAAGGTGTCGGCCCGAAGATATAGAAATGATATTTGGTGAATTTTGGCGCTCTTTAATTGATAGCCCGGTAAATCTTCAGCTTTTTTAACGCCAGTAGCTTTAGCGGGTATAGGCAACTTGCAAAATTACATTTTTGCTGTGGTTGCTCCATGTAAGCTCATGGATATCAAACTCATTTGCGCTTTGTCTATCGTCGCTATCCAATTTGATACCCAGTTTGCTGAGCTTAAAATGGGTTTTATCAATGCTCAACAGGTTGGCCGGGGTTACGAGATACTCAATCAGCGTATTCAGGTAGACATCCGGGTTGGCCAGACTGTTTACACGCGATTCGTATGAAACATCGTCAGTCTTGAACAGCTGATCGCTCATGCGTAACGCCATTTCCTGTTTGACTTGAGCTACTATGCATCCAAACAGATAGCTTTCCAGTGCAGTGCTTAACTCTGCACTGTTGGCGCAAGGGGTATGAATTTTGTGCGAAGAAAAATTGACCGCTTGCTGCGGAACATCGTGAATGACCATATCTCCCAGCATGCCTACGCCCAGCGTTTGCTTTTCACTCTTGTGGGCAGTTAACAGGGCATACAGTACGGGGACTTGATCTTTGCTATGGGCGCGTAAATAGGCATTCACATCGGGATCAGCATCAAACAGTGTGTCGATGTCTTTGCTGAGAACGAACAAAGTGTTGATGAGCGGGTCCGTACTAAATGCATCCCGGTTCATGTTGACCGGTGGGGGAATCTCATTAGAGACCAGGAGTACATGTTTGTGTAGTGCCTGTACATGCTCCCTTAGCTTATGGGAGTAGTCGTGTACTGCCCGCATTTTACTGTTTGATGCATTAACGAAATTTTCGACGATTTGCCGGTCTTCCTTCGTTTGTTGCTCTCCGTTGTGAATATGACTACTTATACTCCCGAGAAGAGTTTGCAAATGATGTATTTGGTCGTCGAAAAAAGTTCTGAGACTGGCTGCATGTGATCGTCTATTTTCGTTCATGATTGGCTCTTACCGTAAGGGCGATTGCTCAATTTGAATAATGTTGTTCTTGGACATTGCCGAGTAGTCCATATAAATACAATTCTTTGGCAATCGTGCCTATCATCGGACAACCCTCTTTCAACTGTCCGATGATAGGGCAATGAATAAACTCAAAGTCCATTATTTTATTGAAACATATGCCCCGCCCGGCGGAGAAAAAAGCCAAGGTAAAAACCTGATATTCTTCAGGGTGAGTATTTATGTCGCATCAAATTAAGTGGTGACATCAGGCGCGCTTCTGCCGGTGCGTTTTTTAATCTCGCAAAATTGCTCGGCAAGGCTGATCAACTCCGCCAAAGCCACTTGAGCATCCTGGTCATGTTTGGACGCATCCGCTTCAAAACGTTCCAGGTAGATTCTTAAGGTTGCGCCGACTGTCCCGGTTCCCGATAAACGAAAAATAATGCGTGAGCCGTTGTTAAAGCCGATACGTATGCCTTGTTTGCTGCTGATGCTTCCATCTACCGAGTCTTCATAGCTGAATTCATCGGCATATTTAACCGTATATTCGCCGAAAGTTTGCCCCGGCAATAGGGATAGTTGATTTACCAGATGCTCGACAATGCTGTTGGCGATATCCATTTCTATAGCTTCATAGTCATGCCGGCAATAAATATCGCGGCCGAATTTTTGCCAGTGCTCATGCACAATGTCGGCAACAGATTGGCGTTTTTTTGCAATTAAATTCAGCCAGAACAGTACCGCCCATAAACCGTCTTTTTCCCGCACATGATCCGAGCCGGTACCAAAGCTTTCTTCGCCGCATAAGGTGATTTTTCCTGCATCCAGAAGATTGCCGAAAAATTTCCAGCCGGTCGGTGTTTCATAGCAGGGAATGTTGTAATGGGCTGCGACGCGGTCAACCGCTTGGCTGGTAGGCATTGATCGAGCCACACCGCGCAAGCCTTGGGCATAAGCCGGGATCAAGTGCGCATTGGCCGCCATAATGGCCAAGCTGTCGCTAGGCGTTACGAAAATATTGTTGCCGGTAATCATGTTACGGTCGCCATCACCGTCGGATGCGGCGCCAAAAACCGGGGCTGCTGAGCTGAACATGCGCTCGGCAAGTTCGTGAGCATGCGCCAAATTGGGGTCGGGGTGATGGCCGCCAAAATCTTCCAAAGGTTCGGCATTAATGACTGAAGCAGGCGCTGCGCCCAATATGTCGACCAATATTTTTTTCGCATAAGGGCCGGTAATGGCGTGCATCGCATCGAAGAGCAAAGTGATATAGCCGGAACCAATGCTTTGTTTGAGCAAATTGAAATCGAAAATAGACTGCATCAGTTCCGCATAGTCGGCCACCGGATCGATGATGGTGATGTTAAGGTCGTCTATTTGTACAGTACCTATGTGATCCAGGTCTATATCGTCGATATGGGCAATTTTATAAGAGTCGATACTCAGGCTGCGCTGAAAAAACGCGTTGGTGTATTTTTCCGGGGCAGGGCCGCCATTACCGACATTATATTTGATACCAAAATCTTCGTTAGGGCCGCCGGGATTATGGCTGGCGGAAAGAATCAGCCCTCCGAAGGCGTTATTTTTTCTGATGATATGTGATGCTGCGGGGGTAGACAGTAGGCCGCCTTGCCCTATAATAAGTTTACCAAAACCGTTGGCTGCCGCCATCTTGATGATGATTTGTATAGCCGGTCTGTTAAAATATCGCCCGTCTCCACCCAGTACCAGCGTTTTCCCGGTAAAGTCATCTAACGAGTCGAAAATTGATTGAACAAAATTTTCCAGGTAACCGGGTTGCTGGAACACTTTAACTTTTTTTCTAAGGCCGGATGTGCCTGGATTTTGGTCCTTGTATGGATGCGTTGTGATAGTTTCTATTTGCATGCTGGATCCTTAATTCGACAATTAACGTGGTGAACTAAAGTACACCAAAACTCTTATCTAGTGTAGATCATTTATGTTGCGAATTTATTTATTGCTGTGTTGCGGTTTGTTTTCTTTTTCGGTAATGGCGGATGATGATGTCTGGCTTTTAGTGGACACGAAAGCGCTCACCATTGAGGTAAAAAAAGGCAAGCAGACCCTTGAGACTATAAATGATATTGCCATTGGCCGAGGTGGCGCCGGATTTAAAAGTCATCAGGGCGATAACGTCACCCCTTTTGGCAGCTACAGGATAGGCTGGGTGGGTGAAAGCAGTTCTTTTCGAAAGTTTTTTGGTTTAACTTATCCGTCTGCGGAAGATGCTCAAAAGGCTCTGGAAGAAGGGGTTATTAATCAAGTAACTTATAACAGCATTATAAGCGCTCATCGGTCTCATCAAGTGCCGCCGCAAAATACGCCTTTAGGTGGGCGAATCGGTATTCATGGCTTGGGGAGAGCGGATGAAAAGATCCATAAATCAATGAATTGGACGCATGGTTGTATTGCGTTAACTAATGGTCAGATTGATCATTTAAGCCAATGGTTAGACAAAGGAACAGTAGTAAAAATAAAATAAAACTGGAAAATAATTTAAAAACAGTGCAGAATTAAAGCTAGTAAGCGTTTTTTGTTGTAATAACTTTATGAAGGGAAAATAATATGAAAAAAGTAATGAAATTATCAATGGTTGCTTTGGTTGCTAGCTTGGTTGTTGGTTGCGCAAGCACTTCAGATATCGAAAATTTACAATCACAAGTTGATGGCTTGAAAACTTCGGTTGCACAAGCATCTGCTGACGCTGCTAGTGCAAAAAGCGCTGCTGATTCTGCTTCTTCTCAAGCTGCTTCTGCTGAAGCTGCTGCTAACCGCGCAGCTCAGTATGCTCAAGACACAAACAGCAAACTGGACAGCATGTTCAAAAAATCAATGATGAAATAAATCATCTCTGATTTGAGAATAAAAAGCCCGGTGGGATTCCACCGGGCTTTTTTTTTGAGTACACAATTTGGTTGTGATGATTTGAATCCAAGCCCTGCTTACCCGTGGTAGAATAAAACCTTTTTGAATTCACCACATTTCATGCGTCTCATTAGAGGATTATCTCATTTAGAACCGTTAAAAAGCGGTTGCGTATTGACGATTGGAAATTTTGACGGCCTGCATTTGGGGCATAGAGCAGTAATAAAAAAACTGGTAGAACGAGGCGCAGCATTGGGTTTGCCTGTCGTTGTTATGACTTTTGAACCGCAGCCGCTGGAGTATTTCTTGGGGAAAAATGCGCCGTCACGGTTGATGCGCTTGCGGGAGAAAGTGATCCGGTTTTCTAAATTACCCGTTGATGATTTATTAATATTACGATTTAATCAATACTTTGCCGACTGCGATGCCGAGCAATTTATTCAAGATGTCTTAGTAAAGAAATTGAATATAAAGTATCTGGTCATCGGCGATGATTTTCATTTTGGCAAGGCCCGGCGCGGAAATTTCGCGATGCTCAAGGACAAGGGCAAGCTATTCGGTTTCGATGTCGAAGATACCGGGTCTTATCAAATAACCGGGCTTCGAGTAAGTAGTACCCTGATCAGGGATGCCTTGGGCGAGGGCGATTTGGCCTTGGCTGAGAAGATGCTCGGTTGTTGTTATTCTGTTTGCGGACGTGTGTCGCATGGTGACAAGCGCGGAAGAACCATCGGCTATCCCACTGCAAATATACAGATGTTTAGAAAAAACGCCCCTGTTAATGGTGTATTTGCTGTCACTATGACCGGTATTGATGGATGCGAATTTGAAGGTGTTGCGAATGTAGGCACCCGGCCCACGTTTGATGGTGGGTCAAAGGTTATACTGGAAGTTCATCTATTTGATTTTGATAGAGAGATTTACGGGCATTACGTGGAAGTGCATTTCAAACAAAAGATCAGGGATGAAATGCGTTTTCAGTCATTGGATGAACTTAAAGTCCAGATTATGAAAGATGTGGCTGAGGCCAAAGCCGCGCTTGACTCCCGGCACGCTTGCAGCGTACACACCATCCCTGGAAATAAAGATTTTTGCTGAGTTGAATTGTTATGACGATGGATTATAAAAAAACACTGAATTTACCAAACACTGCTTTTCCGATGAAAGGCAATCTAGCTCAGCGTGAGCCGGAACGTCTTAAAAAATGGAACCAAGCAGACTTGTATAACAAAATCAGGCAGGAATTTTCCGGGCGCCCCAAGTTTGTTTTGCATGACGGCCCTCCTTATGCCAATGGCGAAATTCACATCGGCCATGCGGTTAATAAGGTGTTAAAAGACATCATTGTTAAATCAAAATCGTTAAGCGGTTTCGATGCGCCGTATGTGCCGGGCTGGGACTGTCATGGTTTGCCGATTGAATTACAGGTAGAGAAGAAGATCGGTAAAGCAGGCGTTAAAGTCTCCCCAGCCATTTTCCGCAAAGCCTGTCGCGAATACGCCGGAAAACAAGTTAATATACAAAAAGAAGCCTTTATCCGCTTGGGTATTTTAGGCGATTGGGAGCATCCGTATTTAACGATGGACTTTGCTTTTGAAGCCGACATCGTGCGCTCATTAGGCAAAATCAGCCAAAACGGCCACATAGCAAAAGGCGCCAAGCCCGTACATTGGTGTACCGATTGCGGTTCTGCATTGGCTGAAGCGGAAGTCGAATACGAAGATAAGCATTCGCCTGCGATCGATGTACGTTTTCAGGTTGTAAACGAGGCCGGATTTTTGAGCCGATGCCATCATGTGCCTGAGCATGATGGAGTGGGGCCATTATCAATCGTCATCTGGACAACCACGCCGTGGACATTGCCGGCAAACCAAGGCGTGGCGTTGAATCCAGATCTGGAATACGCCGTCGTGCAATGCGAAAAAGACGGCAACAAAGAGCGTCTGGTCATTGCTGAAGCCTTGCTTAAAGATGCGATGCTGCGTTACGACATCGAAAACTATCATGTCATTGCCTACTGTAAAGGTGCAGCATTAGAGCATCAGTTATTGCAACATCCTTTCTATGATCGGCAAGTACCGATCATTTTGGGCGACCATGTCACCACCGAGGCCGGTACCGGTGCGGTACATACAGCGCCAGGGCACGGACAGGACGATTATGTGGTCGGCTTGAAATACGATCTGCCTGTTGATAATCCGGTTGGCAATGACGGTGTTTTCCTGCCGAACACGGCAATATTTGCCGGTGAGCATGTGTTCAATGCCAATGCCCATGTTTTGGAAGTGCTGGAACAACAAGGCAAATTATTGCATCACGTCGCAATACTGCACAGCTATCCGCATTGCTGGCGCCATAAAACCCCGATTATCTTCAGAGCCACGCCGCAGTGGTTTATCTCAATGGATAAAAACAAGCTACGCGAGCAGGCGCTGAGTGAAGTCAAGCGAGTTACCTGGATTCCCGAATGGGGCCAAGCGCGCATTGAAAGCATGATGGAAGGTCGCCCTGACTGGTGTATTTCCCGTCAGCGTACTTGGGGCGTGCCGATCGCGTTTTTTGTGCATAAAGAAACCGGCGAATTGCATCCTCGCACGGCTGAATTGATTGAACAAGTAGCCCAACGCATCGAACAACAAGGCATAGAAGCCTGGTTTGAGCTGGAAACTGCTGAATTGTTGGGCGATGACGCCGAGCACTACGAAAAAATGACCGACACCCTCGACGTCTGGTTCGACTCCGGCGTCACCCACGCTTGTGTCTTGGAAAAACGCGAACAGCTGAGTTTTCCGGCCGATTTGTATCTTGAAGGTTCCGACCAGCATCGCGGCTGGTTCCAGTCATCTTTGCTGGCATCAGTCGCAATGAATGGAGTTGCACCGTACAAGGCCGTATTGACGCATGGATTTACCGTCGATGCCGAAGGCAAGAAAATGTCCAAATCAAAAGGCAATGTTGTCGCCCCGCAATCGGTTATGAAGGATCTGGGCGCCGACGTGTTGCGTTTATGGGTTGCAGCAACAGATTATCGCGGCGAGATGAGTGTATCGGATGAAATTTTAAGGCGCACCTCTGACGGCTATAGGCGCCTTCGAAATACCGCGCGGTTTTTATTGTCCAATCTGGATGATTTCGATCCGGCGCATCACTCGGTTGATCACAAGGATTTACTGGCGCTGGATCGCTGGGTTGTGGACAGGGCGTTTACATTGCAGGAAGAAGTTAAAACCGCCTACGAAACCTACCAATTCCAGCATATCTACCAGAAAGTGCATCATTTTTGCGTAATTGATTTGGGCGGATTTTATCTGGACATCATCAAGGATCGCCAATACACCGCAAAAGCCGACGGTTTGGCGCGGCGCTCGGCGCAAACAGCGATGTTCCATGTGCTTGAAGCCCTGACGCGCTGGCTGGCGCCGATTATCAGTTATACCGCTGATGAGATTTGGCAATATATGCCGGGTCAGCGTAGTGAGTCGGTATTTTTGGAAACTTGGTATCAGGGTCTGATCAAGCTGGATGACGATTCCGCTTTGAATCGCGAATTCTGGCAAAAAATAATGGCAGTCCGAGCCGCTGTTGGTAAGGAGTTGGAGAAGAGTAGAGCCAAAGGCGATATAGGTTCCTCGCTGAATGCGGAACTCGAGCTGTACTGCAACGCCGAGTTTTTTGATGCCTTAAGCCAGTTGTCGGATGAACTGCGTTTTATCTTCATTACTTCCAACGCCTTGGTCATGGCTGAACAAGACGCCCCTGAAGAAGCGATTCAAACTGAACTTGAAGGCGTTAGATTAAAAGTCATCGTTTCAGAGCATGAGAAATGTGTGCGTTGTTGGCATCAACGGCCCGACGTGGGTAAACAAGCGGAGCATCCCGAGCTGTGCGGCCGTTGCGTGGAAAATATAGCGGGCGATGGCGAACACCGACACTATGCGTGATTTGGTTATGTTGAAATGGTTGTGGCTGTCGTTGTTGGCAGTAATTCTGGATCAAGCGAGCAAGCTTGCGATAGCGGCTTCCATGCAGCTTTATGAATCAATCCAGATCATGCCGTTTTTTAAGCTGACTTATGTGCATAATACCGGTGCTGCGTTTAGCTTTCTTAGCGAGGCCGGCGGCTGGCAGCGCTGGTTTTTTGCCGGATTGGCTTTGGCGATCAGTGCAGTTATTGCCGTTTGGCTGGCCCGGTTGAAAAAACATGAGACCTTGCTGGCAGTGGCTTTGGCGCTGGTTTTGGGCGGTGCTGTCGGCAATTTGATTGATCGGCTGGCTTACGGCTATGTGATCGACTTTCTTGATGTCTATTACCAGTCCTGGCATTGGCCGGCTTTTAATATCGCAGACTCCGCTATTACCTTGGGGGTGATTTTAATGTTGGCGGAATCGTTCGGTTTGGGGCATTCGAAAGAGCCGGTTTAATACGCTTAAAAAATGACACCATGGAGAGCATGAAGAAAAACTTTGTCCCCATGGTCAATAAAAGCCGTCTGTGGACGAGGCTATTTTAATAACCCTAATAGCCTTTGCCAGTCAAAAGATGCGCCCGGATCGTTTTTTCGTCCGGGCGCAATATCACTATGTCCGGTAATGTGTTGTGTCGACAGCTTAGGATACGCTTCAAGCAAGCTGCGAATCACCGCAGCGAGTTGTAGATATTGCCGGTCGGTATAATCGACCGATTCTGTACCCTCAAGTTCTATGCCGATAGAAAAATCATTACACCGATCCTTGCCCTTATAAGTCGATTTCCCCGCATGCCATGCACGTTTGTCGAATGGTACATACTGAACACAACTTCCATCACGCTTGATCAGTAAATGCGCAGACACGGTAAGTTGATGAATATCTTTAAAATAGGGATGTTCAGCAGGATCAAGCTGATTGCAAAACAACCGGTCGATATAATGATTGCTAAATTCGCCGGGTGGCAGACTGATGCAGTGAATCACCACTAATGAAATATCAGTAGGGTCGGGTCTTTCATCAAAGTTCGGTGAAAGCGTCCGGGTAATGCCGGTTAACCAGTGCTGGTCTATTTTCATGGCTTAATCAAGAAAGTAAAAATCGGGAATAAAACACAGTATTCAGGATGAATGCGCATATTATTAGTCAAAACACTACTGGGGTACTAGGCCATGACTAATTTATTTCCAAACAACGGCAGCCACATTGCCATGGAACACCGGCAACCAATGAATTCAAGTTTAAGCCAAATAAAGGCGTTTTTCTTCCAGCATTTTGAACAATCCGTTGATGATTGTTGCCTGCGTATCGATGTTGAATTTGGCTTGCAGTTGAACAAAAACCGGGAAAAAACGAATAAGGATCAATATATCAAATTGCTTGAATATCTTCGTTCGGTTCGGAAGAATATCAGCCAGAATTATTTATTGAAAGTTAATGAGGTCTTCGATGGCGGTTATCAGAATCCTGCAAATAATAGGGGAGAGCAATTAGATTTTTCTAAGGTCTCGCTAGCCAGTGAGGATGCGAGAAAAGAAAATCATGCGATTACAGTGATTATTAGCCAGTGTGAGCATTTATTTTATGAAGAACTGGCTACCCTGAATAAGCATCTTGCAATCCGTGAGGGCAAACAAACGATTGCCGACAGTCAAAACCCGATATTTCCGGAAAAATTGGTTCGTGCCTTGGTTGATGCGGTTAAGCCGCTAAAACTCAATACAGAAGGCCGGATTACGTTGTATAAAACCTTTGAAGCTAATGTCTTTAGTCAGTTAGGGTTTATTTATCGGGAACTGATCAAACGGTGCGAAGCCTCATCTTTAGAGTCTTATGTTGTGGATGAAATCAAGGAAGAGCTTGCGTCATTTGCTGTAAGCGTTGAACAGCCCAGCGTGGAGTTTGGGGTATTGCAGAAAAAACTAGATCTATGGAGGTTGGCTCATTTTCCTTCCGCTTACGATTTAATTTCAGCTACCGGTAACTTATTTTACGAATCATTTGAAATAAAAAATGCATTGCAAATTCTTCAGTTGATTAACGATGACCCGGATCCGAGAGCAAAAAAACAGCCGTTAAAATGGCGAGTGCTTAAACAGCTGGAGGAGTTGAGTTTTAGTGTTGACGTCAGAATTTTGGCTAAACAGGATGAAGACATGCTGGATTTGGTCGCTTTAATTTTTAGCGAAATAGAACAGGATAAATTACTCGAAGATCCAATAAAATCCGCTATTTTACGTTTGGAAACTCCATTGGCGGCGGCCTCTTTGGGGCAATACAGCGTTTTTACCAGTGTAAATAGTTCTGTCAGGCAGTTGCTCGATGATTTATTTGCAGCTGGATTGTTTTTAAATGCGGATGACAACAGCTCAATTCAGCAGCGTATTGCCAGTGCAATTAAAAAAATAACAAAGAATAGTGGATTCGAACTGTCCGGGTGGCAGGCAGAAGCGGACGAGTTCTCGAATTATTTGAACCAGCAAAAGCAGTGCAGACAAAATGCCGAAGAAAAAGCCAGAATGCTTATGATGAATAAACAAGCATTGGTATCGAGCAGAAAAGTAATCCTTGAAGCCATTGAAAACAGTATGGTGGGTAAAACGCTGCCGACAACGGTAGTCGGGTTTTTACGTAAGGTTTGGTCGGATGTCTTACTGGCAGCTTATGCAAGTAAAGACGAGCAGCCGGAACAATGGCAAAAATCAGTGCAGGCTATGGATGAGTTGATTGCCAGTGTCATGCCTCCGGCAGATGATCATCAAAGAAAACAGATATTAAAGATGTTGCCCGGCTTGATTGCGGAATTAAGAAATGGCTTGAAACGAATTTCATACGACAAATCCGCGCAGTCGCGCTTTTTTAAAGACCTTGCCGTATGGCATATCATCTTAATGGATAAAAAGGAAAAAACGCTAAAAGACGATACGCTGCCTGTTGAATACAAGAACATAAAAGCTGAGGTAATCGTGGATGACAGCGCAGAGCAGGCCGGAAATCTTGTTGAGGGAAGTTGGGTTGCATTTTTCTCTGAAGCCGGAAAGCAATGGGGCAAACTACTGTGGAAAGATACGGTGACAGAAGCTATGCTGTTTGTTGGAAAAAATGGAGTAAAAATATTTGAAATTCAAACTGCCGAATTGGCGGAAAAGCTGCGACTAGGCTTGGCCGCCATTGTTACGATTAATGAAAGAACGATCACAGAACGAGTGTTTTCAGAATTAATGAGCTTATGACAGAACAATTGAAAATTATAGAAATAAAACTCTTCCTCGAAGAAGACATCGGTTCCGGAGATATAACCGCAGCCATTATCCCTGAATCTATGACAGCTGAAGCCGAGGTGGTTACTCGGGAAGACATGGTGCTTTGCGGTCAAGCCTGGTTTGATGCGGTATTCAGGCATCTGGATGCAAATGTCAATATCAATTGGCTGGCGGGAGAAGGCGAGTCGATTGGCAAAAATACGCTTTTATGCAAGCTCAGCGGTTCGGCCAGGGGCTTGTTAACCGGCGAGCGTACCGCGCTGAATTTGTTGCAAACCTTGTCCGCAACGGCAACGGTCGCCCGGCAATATGCCGACGCGATTGCCGGTACGGGCTGTAAAGTGTTGGATACCCGGAAAACTATTCCGGGTCTGAGAAACGCGCAAAAATATGCAGTAGCTTGCGGCGGCTGTTATAACCATCGGATCGGCTTATATGACGGCGTCTTGATCAAGGAAAATCATATCATCGCAGCAGGCTCCATTGGTCAGGCAATTAGGACGGCGCGTGAGCTGACGTCGGCTCCTGTGGAAGTGGAGGTTGAGTCGATGCAGGAATTCCTGGAAGCGGTCGCGGTAAAGCCGGACCGGATCATGCTGGATAATTTCAGCCTTGAAGCTTTGGTCGAGGCGGTCAAATTAAATGCCGGTATAGAGCTTGAAGCTTCCGGTAATATCGGCCTGGACAATATTAGGGCGGTTGCCGAAACCGGCGTCGATTATATTTCCATCGGCGCATTAACCAAGCATGTCAAAGCGGTTGATTTATCGATGCGAATTAAACTGGTGCATTAAGATGATTGAAAATCCCGAAACATTGGTCAAACAGATCAATCATGGTGTTTATGTGATCGGCGTCGGCAAGGGCGAACGTCAAAATGCCTTTACCGCGGCCTGGGTGATGCAGGTGTCTTTCGATCCGTTGTTGCTGGCGATCAGTATTAACCCGAAGCATTATTCCTACCAATTGATGCAGGAAAGCGGTGTTTGTACAGTTAATGTGTTGGGGCGGGATCAGTATGCGATAGCGAAACATTTCGGCCGATCCGCTCCAGATAAGATGGCCGGTTTTCAGTGGCGGCAAGCCGAAACCGGTGCGCCTGTTTTATCCGAAAGTTTGGCTTATTTTGATTGCGAGGTCAGTCATTATGCCGATGCGGGCGATCATAAAATAGCCATCTGCAAGGTGGTTGCAGCGACAACGCTTAATCCAGGGCGGCCGTTGCTGTATAACCAGACCGGCGACATGGACGGCAGCAGCGAGTTATATAGATAAACTGTGCCTATTCAGGTCTGTTATTCACCACGAAGGCACGAAGGACACGAAGTTTATGTTTTTTCTTCGTGCTCTTCGTGCCTTCGTGGTGAAAATTTCTTCAAACCAGCGGAAACATTTTATCCGGATTGAGTATGCCGTTCGGATCGAATTGGCGCTTAATATTCCGCATTAATTCCAAAGAATTTGCATCCAGTTCCCTATCGACAAAATCCCTTTTTTCTAGGCCCACGCCGTGCTCGCCGGACAGCGTGCCGTTTAGCGCCAACACCAACGAAAAGATTTCATCCAGGCAAGCGTGGGCTTTTTTGCCTTGTTCCGGTTCATCCGGATCAAGCAATAAATTTACATGAATATTGCCGTTGCCGGCGTGACCGAAATTAATAATGGGCAGATCATATTTTTTTGAAAGTTCGCCTAAGCCGGCTATCAGTGCAGGTATTTCGGTAACCGGCACCACCACATCTTCATTGATTTTTTTCGGGGCCACTTTGCGCAATGCGGGAGACAATGCTTTTCGGGTTTGCCATAGCGCTTTAACTTCGGCATCGGTCTGAGCCAACCTGATATCCAAAAGGCCGTCATTTTTGGCGGCGGCGGCTACTTTTTCAGCTGCCGTATCCAGACCTTCCCGTTGTCCGTCGACTTCAATCATCAACATGGCCCCGGCATGTTCCGGCAGGTCGGATTCCGAATATTGCCGGATCATATTGATCGCATTGCCGTCGATAAACTCCAGCGCACACGGAATCACCGGCTGCGACATGATTGCCGAAACGGCCTTGGCTGCATCAAAAACCGAGTTATATATGGCCCTGAGCGTTTTAGTCGCTTCCGGTAGCGGTGTCAGCTTTAACGTGGCTTGGGTGATAATCGCCAGCGTACCTTCCGAGCCGAGTATCAGCCGGGTCAGGTCGTAACCGACCACGCCTTTGCTGGTATGAACGCCGACGCGGATTTCCTTGCCGGCGCCGGTGACGGCGCGCAAGCCCAATGTGTTTTCCCTGGGCGTTCCGTATTTTACCGCTCGGGGTCCTGCGGAGTTATAGGCCAGATTGCCGCCAACGCTGCAAAAGGCTGCGCTGGTCGGGTCGGGCGGCCAAAAAAATCCTCTCTCTTTGACGATATCTTGCACCTGCTGGTTGGTCATGCCCGGTTCCACGATGATGTAGCGGTTATCGGGAGAAAATTCGACCAGTTTGTTCATGCGTTCCAACGACACAATCAGTCCGCCTTTGAGCGGGACGGTCGCGCCGGTGGTGCCAGTGCCGCGACCCCTGACGGTCAGCGCAACGTTGAATTGATTGCAGGCGCTAACGACACTGACGACTTGCTCATGCGTGGTTGCAAAAACGACGGCCTGAGGCAGTACATGTCGACGGCTGTTGTCGTAGCCGTAAGTCCAACAATCTTCAGGTGCAGTTAAAATGTCTTGGGCGGCAAAAATTTCAGCCAGTAATTTTGAGAAATCTTTCGGCAGGGGGGCAATATTAGTCAAGGTATTCAAAAACCGTAATAATTTGATTTATGTCGGATTGATGTCTGGCCGCTTCGATGGCGGCCGCGCCTTCGTTTCTATGCACCAGTCCCATCAAATAGACCGTTCTTTGTTCGGTAACGACTTTTATCCAGGATGCATCGAATTCGGGTATTTGAGTGAGTGCGGTTTTTACTTTACCGGTAATCAAAGCGTCATTGGCGCGGAAATTTAAAGGGCTGGGATCCTCAATAGCAAGCTTGTCGTGCACCAGTTTTACGTTGGGAATGACGCGGACGATGTCTATAATCCTGTCGCGAAATTCTTCTTTTGGCGTCTCGCCGGTGACCAGCACCGCGCCGTTGTAGGCGGTTATATTAAAATGGCATTTTTCGCGCAAGTCATAATAAGCATTCAGCTTGGCAGCGGCATGATCTTCAATTGCTTCGTCAGCTAAAATCGCCTCGCGGCTGCGGCGGTCGTTTAATAATGACAAGCCGGTTATTTCCGCGCCGCCGGTCTTAATCGTCGAACACCCCCCAATAAAAAGACTTTGCATTATCAGTAATAACAAAATTTTTTGCATGACTTAGCCCCCGAATAATTGATGATCGATTAAGTCACACAGGCAATGGGTAATCAATGCGTGTACTTCCTGAATATGAATAGCGGCGTTTGACGGTACACGAATTTCTATGTCAGTTTCATTGAGTAACGCCGCAATCATGCCGCCATTATTGCCGGTCAGGGCGATGACAGTGATGTCTTTATCGTGAGCCGTAGTAACGGCTTTGGCGATATTGGCCGAATTATTACCGTCGGTGTAAGCGACCAATATATCGCCGCTTTGCCCCAAGGCCCTGAGCTGCTTGGCGAAAATATCGTCAAAATGATAGTCGTTGGCTATCGCGGTAATGGTGGTTGTATCGGTGGTTAAAGCAATGGCGGGTAGCGAAGGCCGATCACGGTCGTATTGATTCAGCATTGCCGATGAGAGCATTTGGGCGACGGCTGCCGAACGGCCATTGCCGCAAGTGATTATTTTTTTATCATTAAGAAGGGTTGCAACCAGCCGTTGCGAGGCAAACTCAATGAGTTCGCCGAGGTTGTTTAGCGTATCTTGCTGGGTTTGGATGCTGGTTGTGAAATGGTTAATTATGCGATTTTGTAGGCTCATAGCAAACAATTATAAAGGCTATCGCCTAAGCCTGCGACACTTTTTAAATTCAACAGCTTGAAGGTTTTGCGGGCTTATACCCGTATTGTCGGCAGCATGGAAAGTGTAGTGATTTAAAAGGCATTTTGTATCCAGTCAATATGGCCATTACCGGAAATAGCGATTACGTCGAAGCGGATAGGGCTGTCTGTCTTTTGGGATGAAAGATAAACATGCGTTGCCGCTATGATGCGGGATTGTTTGGAGCGGGTGACGCTTTCAGCCGCGCTGCCGTATTTATCGGTTTTGCGGAATCGGACTTCGATGATGACCAGCGTCAGTTTGTCTGTCATTATTAAGTCGAGTTCGCCCTGTTTACAGCGGAAATTCCGGCATACCGGTTTGAGCCCTTTATTGATCAGGAAGTTATGGGCTTGTTCTTCGGCGCTTTCGCCGCGAATTAAATGTGCGGCTTTGGTCTTGAGCTTAGTAAACAGCATGGTTGACCGGTTTTCTGGGTTCAGGCATTGAGCCGGTGTTTTCAGTAGTAAGGTCGCTTATTTCAGGTTGCCCGTCTATGAATTTGGCGCATGTCAGCTTGCGTTTGATGCGTTGATCGGTGGTCAACGATAGATTTCCGGTTGCGCCGGGGTAAGGATCAGCTTCCAGGTTATCCAGGCGTGTTGCCAGGTTATAGGCGTCAATGCCCATTGCAATCAGGCGTAAATACGCGCTGGGAAATTGTTTCCAGGTTTCTTTTATCGAGTCCATTGCCAGTTCCCCCTGATAGGCTTTATTGAATAACCAGGGAGTATCGCAAAAAGTTATTTTATTTAGGTCCGCATCCAGTGACGGGTTGACTTGTCCAGTGTAAACGTTGGGCATTGCGTAAACGGGGAGGTTGCTCGCCTGATAAAATTGGAGTTGGGGATTGATCGAACGCGCTTCTGCGCTATAAGCACTTAGTAATATCGCATCAGCATCCTGTCGTCTTCGTGGTGTGTATTTCGCGCCGGGTATCAGTGCAAGGATTTTATTGTAACGGCGCTCGCTTTCATCCAGGTTCAGCAGTTTTTGAATCGATGCTGAAAAGTCGGTCTCTTTAGGATTATAGGTTTGGGTTTCCAGTATAGTGCCGTCTTGGTTTTGCCAGTCCTCCGTTAAATAATTGGCGATACGTTTACCCGGTGCGTTATCAGGAATCAGCAGCAATGCTTTTTGATGACCATCGGCCCATGCTTTGTGAGTAATTTGGTCGGCGTCATCCAGCGGACTAAGGCTAAACTGGTAGAGCTGATTTTTTTGCAGGCCCGGAATATGATTTAATGCCAGCACGGGTATGTCAAATGTAACGGTATTGGCCAAGCTTTGGATGTGTTCTTTATCAAGTGGGCCAATGATCAGCTGGGCGCCTTCTGCGACAGCCTGGTTATATAAAGCTACTGGTGCCGATTGCTCGCTGTCGTATAAGTGAATAGTGGGCTTGGCGGTATTGCCCGTATGGTTGTAAGCAGCCATGAATCCCTCACGGATAGCTTTGCCGGCTTGGGCAAAGGTTCCTGATCCTGGCAGCAATAATGCGATAGTTTTGGGTTGGAAGGACGCATTTTTTGGCGCATCGTAAGGGCTATCCAGAAAACTTAAGTCAGCTGGATGTGTTGGAAAAGTTGCGCGCCATTGGTTTATTTGGGCGCTAAAATCAGGCTGGTTTATATATTTTAAAATGTTGGCTAAAGACATCCAACCGGCTAGGTCGTCTGTTTGGTTGCTCTGTAATTCGGAGTCGGGTAGCAGGCGTAATGCTTCAAGAATAGCGGCCTGGTTTTTTTTTAGCTCATCGGGAGATGTTATTAGCCGGTGCAGCTGTATTCTGGATTTGGCGCTGCCGAGCAAGTTTCCTGTTAACGAGTAGGCAAAGGCTTGTGATTGAAAGTACTTGATTTGATTATCCGGCGTGAGTTGTTGCGGCTGAATCAATGCCAGGTCTTCAATTGCCTGTTCTGCCTCGCCAAAGCTGAGTCGTATCTGGACATAAAGAAGACTCAGCTGGGCGCGTTGTTCGGACGACAGTTCGGCTGGATTAATGGCGTCGGCCGTTTGTTTTGCGGTAATGCCGTCGCCGGCCTGAATAAATGAATCGACAGACTGTAAGTGCTGTTGATTTTGTTCCACAGGTGATAGGGCTGGTCGCATCGGATCCATACCGATTACAGCACTTCCGCCATCCCTGGTAGTCGTGGGATACTGGTATAATTTAACCATTTGCGCCGGTTGGTCGTTTCTTATTAAGGGTTGCGTTATCAGTGTCTCTTGCCCGGGCGCGTTACGCTCCTCCTGTATTGCTCCACTTTCTGTATTTGTGGCGGCTACGGGGGCGCAGCCGGAAAAAAACAATAGGCCGGGAAGCAGGGCGCATAATAATGGCGGCTTATATTTTGGTTGCATCTTTTTAGTGGTTTTCAAGTGAGTGTATCGAATGTCAAGTGAATGCGGCAAATTATACGTTGTTGCTACTCCGATAGGTAATTTAGCGGATATTAGTTTCAGAGCGGTTGAAATATTAAAACAGGTTGATTTGATTGCTGCGGAAGACACCCGGCATGTGAAAATGTTGTTACAGCATTACGGCATTAGCAATAAGCTGATTTCGTTGCACCAGCATAATGAAGATAAGGCTTCGGCAGGGTTGTTGGAGAAGCTTCGCGAAGGACTCTCTATTGCGTTGGTTTCCGATGCAGGAACGCCTCTGCTGAGTGACCCGGGCATGCCGCTGGTGAAAATGGTCAAGGATGCAGGTGTCGATGTTGTGCCCGTTCCGGGAGCTTGCGCGTTGATTGCTGCGTTATCTGCTGCCGGGTTGCCGGTCACTCAGTTTGTATTTGAAGGCTTTTCGCCGAGAACTTCATCGGCGCGAAAAGCCTTTTTCAGCGAAAGATTAACATGTCCGATAACCTGGATTTTTTATGAGTCCAGTCATCGAATTCTAGCCTCATTGAAGGATATGGCGGAGATATTGCCGTTGGACCGGCAGATCGTCATTGCCAGGGAGCTAACCAAGTTGCACGAGACTATCGTGAAAACCAGTTTGGCCGAGGCAGTTAAATTGGTGGAAGAAGATGCCAATATGAGGAAAGGTGAATTTGTGGTTATTGTCGATGGTGCGGTCATTGATAAAAAAGAGCAAATCATCACGCCTGAGCAGGAGAAAATACTGCGTGTGTTATTGGCTGAGTGCTCTATTAAAACGGCGGTTGCAATGGCTGTAGAAATTACCGGCGTTAGAAAAAAACTGTTGTATCAGGCCGCATTAGACATGGAAAAAGCCAGAGCGTTGTAATCTTCTCTCTAAAATAGAGGGGTGATCTTGGTCTGTTTTTTGCTTATAAATTAAGGTTGATGCATATCATGTTAATGCGGATGTGTGGTATACTGCATATTGAAAGAGTCGGCTGAGCAGTCGCTGTTTTATCGCAAGATAAGATGGAGGAAAGTCCGGGCTCCATTGGGCAGGGTGCCAGGTAACGCCTGGGAGGCGTAAGCCTACGGAAAGTGCCGCAGAAAATATACCGCCTGTCACTAGTGACCGGTAAGGGTGAAAAGGTGCGGTAAGAGCGCACCGCGCAACTGGTAACAGGAGTGGCATGGTAAACCCCACCCGGAGCAAGATCAAATAGAGGGACAGACGCGTGGCCCGCGCGGTTCCTGGGTAGATTGCTTGAGCTGTAGGGCGACCTGCAGCCTAGATGAATGACTGTTCTCGACAGAACCCGGCTTATAGGCCGACTCTTTCTTCCTTTTTTCGAGCTTTCTGCTCGATATTCATAATGCCTTTAAGGTGTCAGGCTGTCCGATAATTATTGCGGCGGCATTTTTGATCCAGTCCTCACTTTTATCAAAAAATCCGGAAGCTTTCGATAGCTTTAAACTTAAAGTACTTTCTCATTAATATTAATTAACTTTCTGATAAGAACTATAAAATATTTTGCTATGTGTTGTGTGGTTATGCCATCTCCAGAGCGTGGTGTAAGTCATTGTCGAAAAAGAAAGAATCTAAATGAAATCATCCTTGACTAGGGTGTATTTGAAATCTATAGTGGACACAAGTGGAGAAAAGTGGAGAAAAAGGGTTTTTTTGGGGAGTCGGGGTAAATCTTGTTTCGAGGCATTAGTTCAATCAATTTAGACGGCAAAGGACGTCTTGCAATTCCTACTCGTTATCGGGAAGAGTTACAGGATTGTTGCGAGTGCCAGATGGTTGTGACAGTCGCTGTCAATGAACGATGTGTTGGAGAGAACGGTTGCTTATGGCTTTATCCGATGCCTGAATGGGAAAAGCTTGAACAAACGATCAGTAAATTACCCACATTAAATAAAATGGCCGGTAAATTAAGGCGGTTTGTTATTGGAAATGCATCTGAATGTGAAATGGATGGGCAGGGGCGTTTATTGCTGCCGGAAAAGTTGAGGACATTTGCAAATGTGGACAAGAAAATTGTATTGGTTGGTCAGTTGAATAAATTTGAACTTTGGAATGAAGAAGCCTGGATAGCAAAAGAAAATGAATGGCTGAATGGTGACGATAATGAAGGGTTGGAAGATCTAGGCTCATTATCCTTTTAATACGGGAGATTTGTTAGTGGAACATTTGCCCGTTATGTTTGCAGAAGCTTTGCAGCAGTTGGCTATTAAAGAAAACGGTGCTTATCTGGATTGTACTTTTGGTCGAGGCGGACACAGTCAGGGAATTTTAAATTTACTGGGTCCATCCGGGCGATTGTTGGCATTTGATCGGGACTTGGATGCGATTAGCTCTGACTATGCGCAAGCCATGCTCGAAGATAAACGGTTTAAGTTGAAACATACGCCTTTTTCTGAGCTGGAAAATATAGTTATAAACGAAGGTTTGGCTGGAAAAATTGACGGTATATTGATGGACTTGGGCGTGTCATCGCCTCAGCTGGACAATCCTGAAAGAGGTTTCAGTTTTTTGCGTGACGGGCCATTGGATATGCGGATGGATGGCAATGCGGGTGTTACGGCAGAACAGTGGTTGGCCGGCGTCCCCGAAAAGGAACTGGTTAAGGTTTTATTTGAATATGGCGAGGAGCGATTTGCACGACGCATAGCTCACGCGATTATTGAAAAAAGAGCCGTATCGCCAATTACAACAACCAGGGAATTGGCAAAGCTTATTGAAGACGCAGTTCCGGTCAAAGAGAAACACAAGCATCCGGCAACCCGCAGCTTTCAGGCTATTCGTATTGAAATCAATAGCGAGTTGGATGAGTTAAAGACTGTTTTGCAGCAGTCCGCCAGGATTTTGAGTTCACATGGCCGCTTGGTGGTTATTTCTTTCCACTCATTGGAAGACCGAATCGTTAAACGATTTATCAGGGCTGAGTCAGGAGCTAAATACAACCCTGGAAAATTGCCCATTAAAGAAATCGATATCGCTAAAGGCATTTTGAAGAAAGCAGGCAAAGCCCTGAAAGCAGGGCAGCAGGAAACTGACCTGAACCCGAGAGCACGAAGCGCAATCATGCGAGTAGCTGAGAAAGTTTAAGTGACAGCAAGTCGATATTTAGGAGTGGGTGCACTGATATTGGTGCTGTTGATATCCGCTCTGGCCGTAATTTACAGTAAATACCAATCGCGATTAATTTTTATTGAAATCCAAAAGCAGGAAAGAGCTTTGGATCAGTATGAAGTGGAATGGGGGCAGCTGCAATTGGAGCTGACAACCTTGGCAGAACAGAATCGGGTAGAGCAAGTGGCGCGGGAACAATTGAAGCTGGTCATGCCGTTGCGGGAAAAAATTATTTATATAAAGCCGTAAATGATGCATTTTCAAGGCAGAAATAGGACAAATAGGCCCGCCGCCAATTTTTCAGGACGAAGGAGAATAGTAGTCGTTTTTATAATGGCGTGTATGGCTGTGCTGGTTGGCCGGGCTGTCGATTTGCAGGTATTGAATAAAGAGTTTCTCAAAGATCAGGGTGACATGCGCCATGTCAGTGATGTGCCGGTTTCGGCATATAGGGGCATGATAAAGGATAGAAATGGCGCGCCGTTGGCAATCAGTACACCTGTCGAGTCCATTTGGATGAATCCGCAAGAGATTGAGCCGGCAAAAGAAGACGACATCGGGCAAATGGAAAGCTTGTTAAATTTGCCTAAGGGAAAGGTCAGCGAGCTGGTTAAGAGTGATACGCACAGGCAGTTTGCTTATATTGCTCGGCAAGTTAGCCCGGTAATTGCTGACCAGGTCAAGGCATTAAAACTTACGGGTATTTATTTCGAGCGGGAATTCAAACGTTTTTATCCAGCAGGAGAAGTTTCGGCGCATTTAGTCGGTTTTACCGATATTGATGATGTCGGCCAGGCGGGACTTGAATCGGGATATGAGAAATCATTAAAGGGAATACCAGGCAGCAAGCGGGTTATCAGGGATGGGCAGCGTCGGATTATTGAAGATGTAGAAAATATAAAAGAGCCTGTTGCAGGCAGAAATCTGGAGCTCAGTATCGATCAGCGCATCCAGTACTTGGCGTATCGGGAGTTGCAACTGGCCGTCAACCTTAACAAAGCAAAATCAGCGGCGCTGGTGGTATTGGATGCAAAAAGCGGGGAAATTCTGGCGGCAGTGAACCAGCCGTCATTTAACCCGAATAGCAGAAAGAGTTTAAAGGAAAGCCTGTACAGAAATAGATCAATAACCGATGTATTCGAACCGGGATCGACGGTCAAGCCCTTTGTTGTCGCAGCTGCTTTAGACGGAAGATATGTTAAGCCAAATGAGGTTTTTGAAACCCACGGATTTTATCAGGTCGGAAAGCATCTGGTTAAGGACGTGCATAATTATGGAACGCTGGATTTGACAGGTGTGCTGAAAAAATCCAGCAATGTCGCGGTCAGTCAAATGGCACTGCGAATGCCGCCGGAATATTTTTGGGGAATTTACAATAAATTAGGTTTTGGTGTTGCTGCCGGCTCCGGCTTTCCTGGTGAAGCCAGTGGAAGCTTGCTTGATTACCAAAGCTGGCATGAGTTTGACAGGGCGACTTTGTCATTTGGCTATGGTGTGAGCACATCGGCGCTCCAGTTGGCAAGAGCCTATACGGCATTGGCAGACGACGGCATTTTACATTCGGTTAGTTTGTTAAGGCGGGATGAGGATGTTGATCAACAGCGGGTATTTTCAGCCAAGACCGCCAAAAGAGTCAGGGCTATGCTGGAAACAGTGCTTATGAAAGACGGTACCGCTTACGAAGGCAGAGTCGATGGCTACAGCGCAGCCGGTAAAACCGGAACGGTAAAAAAAGCCGGTGCGGGCGGATATGTTGAAAAAAGTTATTTTTCTGTTTTTGCGGGCATGGCACCAGCCAAGAATCCGCGATTGATTATCGTAGTTATGATTGATGAGCCTTCTGCAGGCCAATATTATGGCGGGATAGTCTCAGCTCCGGTGTTTTCCAAAGTGATGGCGGGAGCTTTGAGAGTGTTGGAAGTTGCTCCTGATCAGCAAGACAATATGCCTATCTTGTTGACACGAAAAGGTCCTTGATATGACAACTGAAATCGATGCGGAAAATAGAACAACGCATGGGGCAATTACCGAGGCAGAGCAACGCAAGGAGCAGTTGCCGGAACTCAAAGATTTATTAAACGGACTGTGCTCGTTTCCCGATCTGGGCGATATGCCGATTACCGGCATAAGCTTGGATAGCCGGGAAGTGGTTAGTGGTGATGTATTTATTGCTTTGTCCGGAGCTAAACAGCATGGCTTGGCGCATGTTGAGCAGGCTATTAAGAATGGAGCCGGTGCGGTCATTTTTGATCCGGCCGGAAAGGGTCAGCAGCTGGTAGAGACCCTGCAATGCAACATCACTCATCTTGTGCCGATGATCGCAGTGGAAAGTCTGGGTTCAAAGTTAGGTGAGTTGGCAGCACGATTTTATGGAGATCCATCCCGCTTTATGACGGTTATCGGCATTACCGGCACCAATGGCAAAACGTCTTGCAGCCAGTTTTTGAGCCAGATGCTGGATGACTGCGGAATTATAGGGACACTTGGCTGGGGAGAATGGGGCAAACTCAACAAAACGCTGAATACCACGCCCGATGCCTTGGCGGTTCAGAGAATACTGGCTGAATTACTAAAAAATAAAAAACGAACCGTGGCGATGGAAGTTTCCTCGCATGGTTTGGAGCAAGGCCGGATAAACGGCGTGATATTCAAAGGTGCGGTATTGACCAATATCAGTCGTGATCACTTGGATTATCACGGCACCATGGATGCTTATGTGCAGGCCAAGCTGGAGTTATTGAAAAAACCGGGTTTGGCTTTCGCAGCGGTAAATTTGGATGATGCTTATAGCGAGCAGATTATTGCCGCCGTACCCGAGTCGGTGCAGTTATGGCAATTTAGCGCCAAGGGAAAAACAGCGCATTCAGGCGAGTGTGTTAGTGCGGAAAATATATTGCATAAAGCGGATGGTATCGAATTTGATGTGCGTTGGCGCGATCAACTTCAACGAGTCGAAGTGCCGCTTTATGGTGATTTTAACGTGGAGAACGTCCTGGCCGTTTTGACCGTAATGCTGGCTATGGACGTACCGTTGAAGAAGTCCGCTGAAAAACTTGGCTTTTTAAAGCCGGTTGATGGCCGCATGGAGCGTTTTGGGGCAGAGACCGATCCATTGGTATTTGTTGATTATGCGCATACCCCCGATGCTCTGGACAAGGTTTTATCCAGTTTGCGCAAGCATTGCGAGCAGGCTTTATGGGTGGTTTTTGGTTGTGGCGGCAATAGAGATACCGGTAAACGCTCGCAAATGGGAAAAATTGCAGAACAATGGGCGGATCATGTGGTGATTACCGATGACAACCCGCGTTATGAAAACGGATTGGATATAGTTAATGATATTTTGGCCGGTTGCAGTTCGACTGCCGCAGCCGTAGGAAATGCCGCGACCGGTGTGGAACCGATACGACCAGCGAAAGTTGAAGTTATTCAAAACAGAGAACAGGCAATACAAAAAGTGGTAGTAAATGCGGCTAAAAATGATTGCATCGTAATTGCAGGCAAAGGCCATGAGCAATATCAGGAAAGCAATGGCATACGCATACCTTTCAGCGACAGGCAGGTCGTGATTGCTGCATTAATCAAACGCAATGCCGAAGATGAGCAAGGCAAATGAATATGATGCTGAGTGAAATTGCAGCCTGCGTGCAGGGGAAATTGGTCGGCGAAGATCGTGCCATCTCATCGGTCAGTATAGACACCAGAGCAATCAAGCCGGGGCAGCTTTATATTGCGATTAAAGGCCATAATTTCGATGGCAATGACTTTGTAGCTGAGGCGGAGCAAGCCGGAGCCGGCGCAGCAATCGTACATCAGGGCGTTACCGCAATGATACCGCATATCATTGTTGATGATACGCGACTGGCATTGGCTGAACTGGCAGGAGCCTGGCGAAAAAAAACGTCCGTATCGACGGTGGGCATTACCGGCAGTAACGGCAAAACTACGGTCAAGGAAATGGTCGCGGCAATATTGAGCGCTTCTGATCCAGCGCAGGGTAATACGCTGTTTACTCAAGGCAATTTGAATAATGACATCGGTGTGCCTTTAACGTTGCTGCGCTTGAACGAACAACACCGGTATGCCGTCATCGAGATGGGCGCAAACCATCCCGGCGAAATCGAATACACCAGTCAATATGCACAGGCCGATGTTGCGATTATCACCAATGTGGGACCGGCGCATATAGAAGGTTTCGGCAGTGTCGACGGTGTCGCCAAAGCGAAAGGAGAAATAATCCAGACGCTAAAACAGGACGCTGTGGCGGTTCTTAATCACGATGATGCCTATTTCGACTATTGGAAATCGGTAGCCGCAACAAGGACAGTTATGTCGTTTGGAATGGATGAGCGCTCTGATGTGACGGCGCATTCCGTTAAAACGGAAATTGTTGATAATACATTCGCTACTATCTTTGAATTAGTGACTGCAAAAGGCGTATTACCTGTAAAGCTAAAGCTGGCGGGGGGGCATAATGTTGTTAATGCATTAGCGGCAGCTGCGGCATGCTCGGCGCTGGGCATCGACCTGCAACAGATTAAACAGGGCTTGGAAAGCGTACAACCGGTTACAGGACGATTGCAACCGCTGGTAAGTCGGTTAGGCAATATCGTTATTGACGATACCTATAACGCCAATTCGGCCTCACTGAAAGCCGGGCTGGATGTGTTGGCTAACTGTGGCGGAAAACGCTGGTTGGTCTTGGGCGCTTTTGGCGAGCTGGGGCCTGAGAGCCCGAAAATACATGAGGAAATGGGCGAATTAATTAAATCAAGTGGTGTCGTGCGTTTGCTGTCTGTAGGTTCTGATGCTCGAAATACGGTAAAAGTTTTTGGCAAAGGAGCCACTTTTTTTGATACCCAAAATGATTTGATTGAAGTGCTAAAGCGAGAGCTCAAGGGTGATGAAGTGATTTTGATCAAAGGATCAAGGGCTCAGCGCATGGAGAATGTAGCGGCCGCACTGGTTGAGAACTTCAGGAAATAAACAATGTTACTTTATTTTGCAGATTATTTAATGACCTTTGATGGCGGTTTCAGGGTATTTCATTACCTGACATTCCGCGCGATTCTAGGGGCCTTAACCTCACTGGTCATTTCTTTCATTGTCGGGCCGGTAATGATCAGAAAACTGAGCCGTAACAAGATCGGACAAAGTATCCGCGAGTTGGGTCCGCAATCGCATTACGAGAAAAAAGGTACGCCTACGATGGGTGGAACCCTGATACTGGTCGCAATTGCATTCAGCACTCTGCTCTGGGCAGATCTGGGCAATCGCTATATATGGGTTATTTTGTTGGTGACACTGGGTTACGGCATTATTGGTTTTGTTGATGATTATAGAAAAGTCATCAAGGGCAACAGTGATGGATTGTCGGCTAAAGCCAAATATTCCTGGCAGTCTATTATAGGTTTAATGGCGGCTGTTTTTCTGTACAAAACCGCAATATTGCCGGCAGAAACGCAATTGATTGTCCCGTTCTTTAAAGACGTCATGCTGGATATGGGCTGGTTATACATAGTTCTGACTTATTTTGTGATTGTCGGCACCAGCAACGCAGTTAATTTGACCGACGGATTGGATGGGCTGGCGATTATGCCGACTGTGATGGTTGCAACCGGCTTGGGAATTTTTGCCTATTTATCAGGGCACGTGACTTTTTCACAATATCTGGCGATTCCCTATTTACCCAATGCCGGGGAATTGATTGTGTTTTGCGCCGCGTTGGTCGGAGCCGGATTGGGCTTTTTATGGTTTAACGCCTATCCCGCGATGGTGTTCATGGGCGATGTCGGAGCACTGGCGCTCGGAGCCGCTTTAGGCGTATTGGCGGTATTGGTCAGGCAGGAAATCGTATTGATGATCATGGGCGGCGTATTTGTCATGGAAACAGTATCGGTGATTATCCAGGTGGCCTCGTTCAAAATGACCGGAAAGCGCGTTTTTCGTATGGCGCCTATACATCATCATTTTGAATTGAAAGGATGGCCGGAACCTCGCGTTATTGTGCGGTTTTGGATTATTACCGTCATTTTAGTACTGATCGGTTTAGCTACCTTAAAACTGAGATAAGAAATGAACAAAGCTCACTCTCCTTTTCGAAGTTCTGTAAGCAATGCGGTTATTGCCGACTTGTTAAAAAAGAATTTTGCTTTGGATCCGGAAACGGCCAAGGTTTTGGTTGTGGGGCTTGGCGATACAGGAATCTCGGTTGCGCATTATTTGCAAAGTTTAAACTTTAACTTCGCCATTATCGATAGCCGCCAAAAGCCGCCTATGATGGATGAGCTTTTTCAGCAAATGCCCGATACCCCGGTGTTTACCGGAGGATTTGATGAGGCTGCTTTTAAAGTGGCGACGCATTTAGTTGTCAGCCCCGGCGTGTCGCTAAATGAACAGGCGATAATGAAAGCGATTGCCAATGGCGCGAAAATCGTCAGCGATATTGATTTGTTTGCCTGTTCTGTCGATGCGCCTATTGTTGCGATCAGTGGTTCCAACGGTAAAAGCACGGTAACCACCATGTTGGGTGAAATGGCAAAAGCGGCAGGGATAAAAGTAGGCGTAGGCGGAAATTTGGGGACGCCGGCTTTGGATTTGCTGACATTGAATGCGCAATTATATGTGCTGGAACTATCAAGTTTTCAACTGGAGCGAACTTCAGCCTTGAATGCTGCTGCTGCGACAGTTCTTAATGTCAGTGCCGATCACCTGGACAGGCATGTGGATATGGCCGAATACGCACGAGAAAAACAAAGAGTTTTTAGAGGCGAAGGCGTCATGGTCATCAATGCCGATGATCCTGTTGTCGGGGCCATGCAAGTTAATAACAGGAGGGTATTTACCTTCTCAATTAAGAAGAATGCCGATTTCCATCTTGCCTATCAAGACGGCGCAGAATATCTGATGCATAACGACTCGTGTCTGATGCCGTTGGCTGAATTGCCGCTCGAAGGCCGGCATAACGCGGCCAATGCATTGGCCGCATTGGCTTTAGGCGTGGCGATGGGATTAGATGAACAGGTCATGTGCGATGCTTTGCGAAAATTTAAAGGGCTAAGTCATAGAATGCAGCGTGTTGCGGAAATACGCGGTGTTACCTGGGTTAATGATTCAAAAGCAACCAATATCGGGGCCTGCGTTGCGGCTTTGCAAGGCTATGCGCGCAAGGTGATTCTTATTGCCGGCGGTGATGCGAAAGGCGCCGATATGAATGAATTAACGCCTGTAATCAAAGAAAAAGCAAAAGGCGTGGTATTGATGGGCAAGGATGCAGGTCTGATAAAACAGGCTTTGGATGGCTGCGTCCCTGTTTATTCGGCGGACAACATGGTCCAAGCGGTACAGATTGCAGCAAGCCTTGCCGATGCCGGGGAGAGTGTTTTGCTTTCTCCTGCATGCGCCAGTCTCGATCAATATAAAAATTATCAGGATAGAGGCGAGAAATTTACCAAAGCTGTATTGGCGTTGGTTGAACGCTCCAGCAGTTTTCCTCCATCTGTGGCGACCATATGAACAGCCAGATGGATCAGAGTTGCTCTTATTGGTTTTTTACCGGTTACGATACTCCCTCCATTCCTGGAGGTTGTAAATGAAAGCGTTGCGAGTACGGATCAGTCGATTTTATTTTGATCCGGTGTTATTGATCGTGACTGCCAGTTTATTGTTGATCGGCTATGTGATGGTGGCATCCGCATCATTGCATTTGGGCATAAAAATGACCGGTAACGGTTTGTATTATCCTGTCAGACAGTTAGTGCATATCGGTTTGGGGCTGGTTTTTGGCGGGATCGTGGCCGTCGTTCCAATGCGGGTCTGGGAAGAGAATGGCCCCCGGTTGTTCCTGGCAGGTTTGCTGTTACTGATTATTGTGCTGATTCCCGGCCTCGGCGTAAAGGTTAACGGCAGTGTGCGCTGGCTATCGATAGCCGGTATGAGGATACAAGTATCCGAAGTGGTCAAATTCTTTTCTGTCATCTATATGGCGGGGTATGTGACTCGATATCAGGAGTCAGTACAGAA
The DNA here is from genome assembly GCF_036845245.1 of Methylobacter sp. NCBI lineage: Bacteria > Pseudomonadati > Pseudomonadota > Gammaproteobacteria > Methylococcales > Methylococcaceae > Methylobacter > Methylobacter sp. Next base: position 26,521 of record NZ_DAIUEH010000005.1, on the reverse strand, counting down.
TGCGGCTTTCGGATTGCTCAAACCGCTGGGACTGTTTTCGGTTGCCAGCCTGTTGTTATTGCTGGAGCCGGATTTTGGTTCAGCCGTAGTCATTATAATGATAGCAATGGGCATCATGTTTTTAGCCGGAGCGAGATTATCTCAATTTATAGTATTGCTGTTGGTCATTGGCGTACTGGCAATGTTGCTGGTTTATTTTTCACCTTATCGTTTGGTTCGGGTTACCAGTTTTATGGATCCATGGGCTGATCCATTGAAAACCGGATTTCAACTAGTCCAGGCGCTTATCTCGTTCGGGCGCGGAGAATGGTTGGGCGTGGGTTTGGGTAGCGGTGTGCAAAAACTATTTTATTTGCCTGAAGCGCATACAGATTTTTTGTTTTCAGTGATAGCGGAAGAATTGGGTTTGTTGGGCGTAGTTACTGTGATTGGTTTATTTGCGTTATTGGTATGGCGCACTTTTGCAATAGCTGTGGCTGCAGAACAGGCGGGTCAGCGGTTCTCCGCATTTATTGCCTATGGTTTGGGGATTTGGTTTGGTTTCCAGTCGTTCGTTAACATGGGTGTCAATATGGGGATTTTACCGACCAAAGGACTGACATTGCCGTTGATGAGTTACGGAGGAGGCAGCATGATGATCATGTGTTGTGCAGTTGCATTGTTATTTCGTGTGCAAAGTGAAGTCGCAGAAATAAAGGCCGGTACGCCAAAGAGAAACCGGCATGGCTAAGCGCATTGTAATTATGGCTGGAGGAACCGGAGGCCATGTGTTCCCTGCGTTGGCAGTGGCGCAAATATTGATCGAAAAAGGCTGGCAGGTCAGCTGGCTGGGTACGCAGAAGGGTTTGGAAGGCCGGGTGATTCCTGAACAGGGTATAGAGATCGATTGGTTGTCGGTTGCCGGTGTACGTGGCAAAGGATTGCTGTCGAAAATAACAGCGGTATTGTTGTTGATAAAGGCCTGCTTCCAGGCATTAAGAATATTACAAAAGCGCAAACCTGACGTGGTATTGGGGATGGGCGGATTTGTAGCGGGACCTGGCGGGCTGATGGCAAAACTATTAGGTATACCCTTGGTCATTCATGAGCAAAATCGGGTGCCGGGCACCACTAACCGGCTGTTGGCGCGCATAGCCAATCAAGTATTGGAAGCATTTCCGGACAGCTTTAATAAAAAGGTTAACGCCAAATTTACCGGCAATCCGTTAAGAAAACAGTTTGTAGAATGCGCTGAAAGGAGGGAAACGCATCCGGGCGTTAACATATTAGTTGTCGGCGGTAGCCAGGGTGCCCAAATATTGAATGAAGTTGTGCCTGAGGCACTTGCAGCCTTAGGTCCCAATATAACGAATGGAAACGCAGTACAAATAAAGCATCAAACCGGTACGGCTATGCAGAAACAAGTCGAGAGCCGGTATCAGGAATTAGGTGTGAAGGCGGAAGTAAATGCCTTTATAGAAGATATGGTGTCGGTCTATCAATGGGCGGATCTGGTGATTTGCAGGTCCGGCGCAATGACTGTCAGTGAAGTGGCGGCGGCAGGCGTTCCGGCGATATTTATACCGTTGCCTAGTGCAATTGACGATCATCAAACCGCCAATGCCCGATATTTAACCGACACCGGTGCAGGGTTGATATTGATGCAAAAAAATTTGAATGCGGCAACATTGGTAGAACAGATAACACAGGTACTTAAGCAGTTGGATGTAATGAGTAAAACAGCACAAAGATATGCACGCTTGGATGCGGCGGACGTCGTTGCCGGGGTCTGCATGGCCGAGGCGGGATTATGATAAATCGACAGAAAAAACGATTGCATGAGGCAACCGTCGTACAAGGAGGTACGCTATGAATTTTCCTAATATTCAGATGCCCACTCAAGTATTAGGCAGTATCGACCGGATACATTTTGTCGGCATAGGCGGTACCGGTATGAGCGGCATTGCCGAGGTATTGTCGAACCTCGGTTATCAAGTTTCGGGTTCGGATATCAAGAAAAGTGCGGTCACAGAAAGACTGGCCGGTTTGGGTGTGACCATTAACATCGGCCATAAACGGGAAAATGTAGCTGAGGTCGATGTAGTGGTGGCTTCCAGCGCGATCGACCGCAGTAATGAAGAAATTGATGAAGCTTATATTCAAAGAATACCGGTAATCCCGCGTGCGGAAATGCTGGCTGAATTGATGCGGTTCCGGTTCGGCATAGCCGTTGCCGGAACCCACGGTAAAACCACAACTACCAGTCTGACCGCAAGTATCCTGGCCGAAGGCGGCCTTGACCCTACCTTTGTAATTGGCGGGCGTTTAAACAGCGCAGGCAGCAATGCTAAATTAGGTTTAGGGCATTATTTGGTGGCGGAAGCCGATGAAAGCGACGCTTCATTTTTATATTTACAGCCGATGATGGCGATAGTTACCAATATTGACCAAGATCATATGGCGACCTATCAAGGTAGCTATCAGCGGTTAAAAGATACGTTCAAAGAGTTTTTACATCATCTTCCTTTTTACGGACTGGCGGTAATGTGTCTGGATGATGAAGGCGTCAGGGCGATCCTGCCGGAAATATCCAAACCGGTAACAACCTATGGTGTCCATGAAGATGCCGATGTCCGCGCGGTAAATATTAAACAAGAAGGGATGCATACCTCTTTTGAAGTAATACGAAGAGGCGACTATCCGCTATTACAGGTTACTTTGAATATGCCCGGCTGGCATAACATGCTCAATGCGCTTGCAGCGATTAGCATAGCAACCAAATTGGCAGTGGATGATCAAGCTATCGTCAAGAGTCTAGGGGCGTTTAAAGGCATAGGCAGGCGTTTCCAGATTAATGGTGACGTGATGATGGAGGGTGGCAAATTAACATTGGTCGATGATTATGGGCATCATCCGCGCGAGATTGCGGCAACACTTGAAGCTTTACGTCAGGCTTGGCCGGATCGAAGGAAAGTTGTTGTATTTCAGCCGCACCGGTATACCCGTACTCGGGACCTATTTGAAGATTTCGTGCAAGTGTTGTCAACCGTCGACGTACTGATCCTGATGGACGTTTATGCGGCAGGTGAAACGACGATTCCAGGCGCGGATGGCAGAGCATTAAGCAGGGCAATCCGTGTGCGCGGGCAAGTTGATCCGGTATTTGTCGAAAATTGGGAAGAATTACCGCAAATATTGGCGGGCATAGTCAAAACCGAGGATGTGATATTGACCATGGGGGCCGGTAATGTCGGGCAGATTGCCGCACAGTTGCCACAGTTATTATCAGCAATACTCGATATAAATATTAATAAATAGATCAAATAAGCTGCTGTAATTTAACGTATATTGTTGAAGTATCAGCTGAGCCTATGTGGTTTTACTTATATATTTCCACTATTTAATACCGTACATTATTAATGCTGAACTCATAAAATGGGGGATTAATGTCTTAAATTATGGATGGATTCATAAAAGGCGGGGTGTACTTGGTTTTATTGATATTTAGTAATTAAAAAAATTAAATAGAGGAAGGTCTCTATCAGAAATGACGATTGAAATGACAGGTAGATTACTAAAGCATGAAAAATTGGCCAAGTATACCAGTTGGCGTGTTGGCGGCCCTGCGGATCGGCTGTATATACCGCAAGACCGGCACGACCTGATCGAGTTTATTAAGACGCTGCCGGATTCGGAGTCGGTGTTTTGGATGGGACTGGGCAGTAATTTATTAGTCAGGGATGGAGGTATTCGAGGTACCGTGATTAATACAAAAGGCCGATTAAAAGAAATGAGCTTGACTGAAGAAGGATCGGTTTATGTTGAAGCAGGCGTTCCTTGTGCGCATGTGGCGCGTTTTTGCGGGGAACGGGGCTTGCTTGGCGCGGAATTTCTGGCCGGCATACCCGGAACCATAGGTGGAGCTTTAAAAATGAATGCCGGAGCTTTCGGCGGAGAAACCTGGGCTATCGTTCAAAGTGTGGAAATGCTCAATAAGTCGGGTAACGTGACTCATAGAAAGCCACAGGAATTTACCGTGAGTTACCGCTCTGTAAAGGGTTTTGAAAACGAGTGGTTTCTGGCCTGTGTGCTGACTTTGCAGCAAGGCGATACCGTCGAGAGTCAGCAGAAAATCAAAGGCTTATTGGAAAAGCGGGGAGCAACGCAACCGACCAATCAGCCCAGTTGCGGATCGGTATTTAAAAATCCTGAAGGCGATTATGCGGCACGGTTGATAGAGCAATGCGGTTTAAAAGGTTATTCGATTGGTGGTGCTTGCGTATCGGAGAAACATGCCAATTTTATTGTCAATACCGGTAACGCAACGGCAGCGGACATCGAAACGCTTATTTATTATGTACAGGATAAAGTTAAACAACAGCAGGGGGTAATTTTGCAGACTGAAGTTTGTATGGTGGGCGAAGAGATATGAAGGCATTGATGTTAAACAAGCCTGAGCAATTCGGCCGTGTTGCAGTCATGATGGGCGGTTCGGCTGCGGAAAGGGAAGTCTCGTTGAGAAGCGGGGCGGCGGTTTATGAAGCCTTAAAAAATAAAGGCGTGGATGCGATTGCGATTGACGTAACAGGTAGCCCGATTGAAGCATTGGCCGGTCTCAAGATAGACCGGGTATTTAATATTATCCACGGACGCGGCGGCGAAGACGGGGTATTGCAAGGCGTTCTGGAGGTGCTGGAGATTCCGTATACCGGCAGCGGTGTAATGGCGTCGGCATTGAGTATGGATAAGCTCAGAACCAAACTATGCTGGCAGGGTTACGGCTTGGTTACGCCCAAATGGCATTTATTGAAAGACGAATCCGATCTTGATGCCTGTATTGAAAAGCTGGGTTTCCCGGTTATCGTCAAGCCGGCGCAGGAAGGTTCCAGCATAGGCATGAGCAAGGCAGGCAATCGGGATGAACTATTAACGGCCTTGAAGGTTGCAGCGGAATTTCGTTGCGACGTCTATGCCGAAGCTTGGGTTAGCGGTAAGGAATATACCGTAGCGGTATTGGATGGCAAGGCGTTGCCGGTTATCCGACTGGAAACTCCCAATATATTTTATGACTACGAAGCAAAATATCAGGCAACGACGACGCAATATCATTGCCCTTGCGGTCTGAGCGAGGACCAGGAGCAGTATATAAGAGACTTGGCTGTCACGGCCTGCAAGGTCGTTGGGGTTACAGGCTGGGGCAGGGTGGATGTATTTATCGATGATTTGGGCCAGTATCAGTTGATTGAGGTTAATACCGTTCCCGGCATGACCGACCATAGTTTGGTGCCGATGGCTGCGAAGCAGGCGGGCATGGATTTTGATGAATTGGTTTGGCGTATTTTGGAAACCAGCTGCGGGTAATGAGTCATGCATAGCTATTCCTGCCATGCTCCCTTACCAGCAGGTGTAAATCAGTTCCAGGAAGATTTGTGATGGCCGTTGTAAAAATCACATTGCCCCTCTTATTATTGATGGGTCTGGTCTGGATTGCGGGTTACGGCATTAAGCGTATTCCGATTAAATATGTAAGAACCGAAGGTGTTTTTCAGTATCTCAGTAAGGAGGAGATAAAGACGGCTTTACAGCCTTTGGTGATGGTCAGTTTTTTCGATGCCGATATGCAGGCCATTCATCAGGCTGTTTCGGGATTGACTTGGGTGGATACCGTGACGGTTAAGCGAGTCTGGCCCGATGCGATTGACATAAAGATACGTGAAAAAAAGCCCTATGTACGGTGGGGGCAACAAAGCCTGGTCAGCGCACGTGGGGAGATCATTACACCGAAGAATATAGATCAATTTAAGTCCTTGCCCATATTGCAAGGTCCTGAGCTTCAACAGTTGAAGACGCTGGAAATAATGAAGGGCGTTAACACGGCGTTAGCTGATCAGTCCATGAAAATGGCTGAGTTTACGATTAATGATCGGTGGGCATGGAAGATCAAATTAACAACGGGCTTGGAAATATTGTTGGGCCGAAATGAACAGTTAAAGAAATTACAACGGTTTTTGAAAACGCTGGATGTACTGGGACAAGAGCAGGTTGAGAAAATAGCAATAGTTGATTTGAGATATCCCAATGGATATGCGGTTTCATGGAAACCCGGTACTGAAGAAATTGACTGGAAGAAAATTGCCAATCCGCAACATGAAATAGATGGCTAATCTTATAAAGTGATACAGAGTAAACAAAATGGCGAAAAAATCAGAGCGTAATTTAATAGTAGGGCTGGACATCGGTACGTCAAAGGTTGCTGCTATTGTTGGTGAAATTACCAGTGATGGCAATATAGAAATCATAGGCATCGGATCGACACCGTCGCGCGGTTTGAAGAAAGGAGTTGTGGTCAATCTGGAGTCAACCGTGCAATCCATCCAGCGCGCTATTGAAGAAGCTGAATTAATGGCGGGATGCCAGATCAGGTCCGTTTATGCAGGTATTGCGGGCAGCCATATCAGAAGCCTTAATTCTCACGGTATCGTGGCCATTAAGGACAAAGAAGTGACCCAGTACGATATAGACAGGGTTATAGATTCCGCTCGTGCTGTGGCAATTCCTGCGGATCAGAAAATTTTACATATTTTACCTCAGGAGTTTGTGATCGATCTTCAGGAAGGTATTAAGGAACCTATCGGGATGTCGGGCATTCGTTTGGAGGCCAAGGTTCATATGGTTACCGGCAGCGTCAGTGCTTCGCAAAATATCGTTAAATGCATTCGGCGTTGTGGGTTGGAAGTTGATGATATCGTGCTGGAGCAGTTGGCGTCCTGCAATTCGGTACTGACGGATGACGAAAAAGAATTGGGCGTTTGCCTGATTGATATCGGCGGCGGCACTACGGATATCGCGATTTTTGTCGAAGGCGCGATAAAACATACAGCGGTGATCCCGATAGCGGGTGATCAGGTGACTAATGATATTGCTGTCGCTCTGCGTACTCCGACATTCAACGCCGAGGATATCAAACGAAAATATGCCTGTGCCTTAACGCAGTTGGCAAATGTCGACGAAGTTATCGAAGTGCCGAGTATTGGAGATAGAGCGCCTCGCAAAATTTCAACGCAAAATCTGGCGGAGATTATTGAGCCTCGTTATGAAGAATTAATGTTGTTGGTTCAGTCGGAATTAAGACGAAGCGGGTATGAAGAGTTAATTGCCGCCGGAATAGTATTAACGGGCGGAAGTTCAAAAGTAATGGGATTAATAGATTTGGCGGAAGAAATTTTCCATATGCCGGTGCGTATGGGTGGTCCGCAAAATGTGACAGGGTTAACCGAGGTGGTAAAAAATCCGATTCACTCTACAGGGGTCGGATTATTAATGTATGGCAAAGAACATCAGGGTGTTGGCAGAAGTATTGATTCTGACGGCCCAAGCGTGTTCTCGAGAATGAAGCATTGGTTTCAAGGTAATTTTTAATAGTTTCGTAAATAATTTAAGGGGCAGCGGCAATGAAATATGAGTTGATGGATATGAGTAACGAACATGCGGTCATCAAAGTTATTGGTGTCGGCGGGGGCGGTGGCAATGCAGTTAGCCACATGGTTGGGAGTCTTGTGGAGGGCGTTGAGTTTATCTGTGCAAATACCGATGCGCAGGCATTAAGAAAGTTGAATATTGATACGATTATCCAGTTAGGCGTTGAATTAACCAAGGGTCTGGGCGCAGGCACCAATCCTGAAGTTGGGAGAATGGCCGCAGACGAAAACAAAGAGCGCATCAGGGAGGTTTTACAAGGTGCGGATATGGTTTTCCTGACAGCAGGCATGGGCGGTGGTACCGGTACCGGTGCGATTCCTGTTATTGCCGAAATTGCCAGAAGCATGGGGATTTTGACTGTTGCCGTGGTGACCAAGCCGTTTTCGTTTGAAGGCAAAAAGAAATTGGCAACTGCGGAGCTAGGTATAGCGGAGCTTGAAAGGTTTGTTGATTCATTGATCATCATTCCGAATCAAAAATTATTACCGGTACTGGGTAACGACGTTTCTTTGGTTAATGCGTTTAAAGCGGCTAACGATGTGTTATTGGATGCCGTGCAGGGAATTACCGAACTTATCGTTCATCCCGGCATGATTAACGTCGATTTTGCCGATGTCAGGACGGTAATGTCCGGCATGGGCGCTGCAATTATGGGTACCGGCGCGGCAAAAGGAGAATATCGGGCCCGCGAAGCGGCTGAAAAAGCGATTGCCTGTCCATTGCTGGAGGATATTAACTTACAAGGTGCGCGCGGCATTTTAGTGAATATTTCCGCTTCTGATATGGGTATTGCAGAGTTCGATGAGGTAGGTAATATTGTTCACGAATTTGCTTCGGAGGATGCTGTTATAAAAATCGGCATGTCTATTAATCCCGAGTTAGGCGATGAAATTAAAGTAACTGTTGTTGCTACAGGAATGGGATTGCCATCACGAGTGGTTAAACTGGCGCCTAAAGCAACAGCCGGGTACGTTAATCAAAATGTGGCCGGTGAAGTCAATTACGAAGGCCTGGACAAGCCTACGGTCATGCGTCAAAACAAAACTGAAGGTAGAGAAACCCGTTTTGGAGCTCAGCCTAAAAAGGACATAGACTTAAATTATCTGGATATTCCAGCTTTTTTAAGACGTCAAGCTGATTAATGAGTGCGGTTAACAATATAGAATCAGTCTCCATTTCGGAGGCTGATTGTGATAATATTTGCGCTTTTTGCCCTCTTTACTTAGCGTTATTGATTTTATGATTAAACAGCGAACTTTAAAAAACACAATCAGGGCAACAGGTGTAGGACTACATACGGGTGATAAAGTCTATTTGACTTTACGCCCGGCTGAAGCGAATACAGGGATCAGATTCCGCAGAGTCGATTTGGATATTCCGGTGACTATTGCAGCAACACCGGAAAATGTTGGCGAAACCATACTTTCGACAACTCTGGTTGCGGGGGATGTGAAAATATCAACCATAGAACATTTGCTTTCGGCTTTTGCCGGATTAGGTATAGACAATGCGATTATCGATGTCAGTGCCGCAGAGGTTCCGATTATGGATGGTAGTGCGGGGCCTTTTGTATTTTTGCTCCAGTCTGCCGGAGTTGAAGAACAGGACAGTCCGAAACAGTATATTCGCATAAAGCGTAGCATCAGAGTTGAAGATGGCGATAAATGGGCTGCTTTTGAGCCGTTTGAAGGATTCAAGGTTACTTTTACGATTGATTTTGAACACCCGGCTTTTGAAGAGCATGTAAAAACCGCGACAATGGATTTTTCATCAACTACCTTTGTCAAGGAAGTGAGTCGAGCCAGAACTTTTGGCTTCATGAAAGACATTGAAATGTTGCGGCAAAATAACCTGGCTTTAGGTGGAAGCCTTGATAATGCGATTGTGGTTGATGACGATAAAGTCATTAACGAAGACGGTTTGCGCTATGCGGATGAATTTGTTAAGCATAAGATTCTTGACGCGATAGGTGATTTATATCTTTTGGGGCATAGCTTGATCGGCGAATTTACCGGTTATAAATCGGGTCATGGATTGAACAATAAATTACTTCGCGCTTTATTAAATGATAAAGATGCTTGGGAGATGGTTACTTTTAACGATGAAGAAACCGCCCCGATTTCTTTTATGCGTTCTGCCGAATCACCCAGGCCTGCTGCATAAGTCTGCTGCGAGTGCCAAGCTCCTGTCTGGTTTATCAGATTGGGGCTTGATGCTTCGACAGTTTTGCCAACGTTGTACTTAATCTCAGCAGCGCCAACTTCAATTGCTCATCCGAAACAGTGAGACTGTGGTTATGGATGAACTCTATTTTTTCTGCCGAAGGAATGTTCGGTTTCCTGCCGGGAGATATTGCCTGCAATGTCTCTACCCTGACTTTAATCTGCATAATCGAGACCGACTCCTTGGTTACCGGAGCGATAGCTGCGAGAATTGCGCTGTTATAAAAGCGTAGTTGCGATGCCCATGCAGCCGTATCGGTATAAACCAGCAGTTTCTTGCCATTAATAACACAATGCAGTGCATGTTCGGCTATCGTCGCCGGTAATACAGCATGAATACGTTGCAGAACCTGTTTTTGCTGCTCAATCCGGTTGTAAAAGTATGCGATTGTGCGGTTTGGAAACGACAGTGCCGCTTTAAATGAAGGTGGTTTTTTTGTCATGCCTATTTAATAGTCAACCTGTGCAGGAACTCTTTTTGCCAGATTATTGGATTATTCAAGATAGTGGGATATAGTTAGTTTATGTAAGGGAATAAGCAGCTCTAAAGCTTCCGCTCCTCGGCAATTGCTCCTGCATGGCTCTACCTCCTGCATCCATGGCAGTCGTGCTTACGCCGATTACCTGTATTCATGCAGGTCAATGTAATAATTCGCTAGTATCGTATCCACAAACATCCACAAAGATAAGGCCAGGGAGATAAAGTGAAACAATTTATTCAGGGTATAGCAGAAAACAGCCATTATCAGGCAACGCATTTGTTGCAGATTCTAAGGCAGGTCCAATCCCGTTATCATTATATACCGGGAGCAGCGATAGAACAGCTGTCCGGCTTGCTAAACATTCCCAGGACGCAAATCATCGGTGTTGTTGAATTCTACAGTTTTTTTCATCTGATCCCCAGAGGACAATATGAACTGTTGATCAGCGATTCGATAACTGATCATATGTTGGGCAAGAAAAGCCTGATCGACTATATGGTCAATAAATTAGGTGTCGCAGTTGGCGAGACCAGAGAAGATGGTGTGGTCAGTCTGGATAATACTTCATGTACCGGTATGTGCGATCAGGGACCGGCTGGTTTAGTTAACGGCTATGCATTAACCCGCTTGGATCATTCCGCGATTGATAAAATCGTAGAGTTAGTTAATCAACAAAAGCCATTGGACGAATGGCCTGTCGAGTTATTTCAGGTAGATGACAATATTTATAAATCCGGCTTATTGCTGAATCAACAGATTGAGCAAGGCGCGGCGCTTAGATCGGCATTTAAACGAGGCATCAAGGAAACGCTGAAAGAAATTGATTGCTCAGGTTTGCGGGGCCGAGGCGGCGCCGGATTTAAAACGGCAATTAAATGGCAATTCTGTTCGGAAGAGCAGCAGACTGAGCGTTACGTAGTTTGCAATGCCGATGAAGGCGAGCCCGGCACGTTTAAGGACAGAGTGCTGCTAAACTCCTATGCGGATCAGGTATTTGAAGGCATGACGGTATGCTCTGCGATTATCGGCGCCAAACAGGGCTTTTTGTATTTGCGCGGCGAATATTTGCACCTTCACGACAAGCTGCAAAGTATTCTGGATCAGCGTCGTCAGAACGGTCTGTTGGGCAACAATATTCTTGGCGCAGGCTTGGATTTCGATATTGAAATCTGCCTGGGTGCGGGCGCTTATATCTGCGGTGAAGAATCCGCGCTGATCGAGTCGATGGAAGGCAAAGCCGGTATTCCGCGCAATCGCCCGCCTTATCCTGTGACCCAAGGCTATTTGGGTAAACCGACTGTAGTCAATAATGTGGAAACGTTTTTGGCCGCCGCCGCCATTGCGGTCAATGGCGGCGACTGGTTCGCAAATATCGGCACCGAAAAATCAAAGGGTACAAAAATACTCAGCATCAGCGGCGATTGCGCGAGTCCCGGTATCTATGAATATCCTTTCGGCATAACTGTCCAAACCATCTTAAATGATTGCGGAGCAGCCGATGTGTTGGGTGTTCAGGTCGGAGGTCCGTCGGGAACCTTTATTTCCAACCAGGAGTTTGAGCGCAAGCTGGCTTTTGAGGATTTGGCTACCGGTGGGTCATTCATTATTTTTAACTCCAGCCGCAATATTCTCGACGCAGTTCTTAACTTCACCCATTTTTTCGCTCATGAAAGCTGCGGATTTTGTACGCCATGTCGGGTCGGCACCTCGCTCCTGAAAAAACAGATCGATAAAATTGTCGAAGGCCACGGTTCGGCGGGCGATATTGTCGCGCTTGAAGAACTATGCCAGCTGGTGAAGAATTACAGTCATTGCGGCCTCGGACAAACTGCTGCTAACCCGATATTAACAACGTTGGAACGCTATCTTGGATTGTACGAAAGCCAGTTAAAAGAAATCAGTTTCGAGCCGGGATTTGATTTGGATGGCGCACTGGAAACAGCGCGGCGCATGGCGAATCGATATGATACTGGTGCGCACTTGGCTCAGACGGAGAGCGAACATGAGTAAGACGATTACCATTGACGGCAAAATTATCCCTTTCGAAGAGGGACAAACTATTATGGATGCGGCGATGGCAGCAGGCATCTATATCCCGCATTTATGCCATCAGCCCGAGTTTACTCCGCACGGCAGCTGTAAGCTGTGTACGGTTAAAGTAAACGGGCGCAACTGTTCCGCCTGTACCTTTCCGGCAATGGACGGCCAGGACGTGCTGAGTGAAACCGAAGAACTGATCAGCGACCGGAAGAAAATCACCCAGATGCTGTTTGTCGAAGGCAACCATTTATGCCCCGGCTGCGAAAAAACCGGTAACTGCCAATTGCAAGCCGTCGCCTACCATTTGAATATGCTCGACAACCATTTTCCGCTGTTTTACCCGGACCGGGAAGTGGATGCCTCTCATCCAGACGTAATGATTGACCAAAATCGCTGTATTCTTTGTACATTATGCGTTCGTGCCAGTCAGCAAAAAGACGGTAAAAACGTGTTTGCAATCAGCGGACGAGGCATCAACAAGCATTTGATCGTTAATGCTCAAAGCGGGCTGTTAAAAGATACCGATCTGGAAGCGACGGACCAGGCGGCACATATTTGTCCTACAGGCGCCATTCTGATTAAACGCACCGGTTTTCAGGTGCCGATTGGCGAGCGTATTTACGATCATAAAGAGATTGATCAAGTCAGTCTGGAAACGGAGCATGTCAAACATGGCGAATAAAATTAGAGTAGCAACAACATCGCTGGCCGGCTGCTTCGGCTGCCATATGTCGTTTTTGGATATAGACGAGCGGATGTTGCAATTAGTTGAAGTTGTTGAGTTCGACCGCTCGCCGATTACCGACATAGAACATTGCACCAATTGTGATATAGGCCTGATTGAAGGCGGTGTATGCAATTCCGAGAACGTGCATGTATTGCGGGAGTTTCGTAACAACTGCAAAATTCTGGTTGCAGTCGGCGCCTGTGCGATTAACGGCGGACTGCCCGCCCTGCGCAATCATATCCCGCTCGAAGAATGCCTGAATGAGGCTTATTTGGACGGAATCGGCGTGGAAAATCCACAGATTCCCAGCGACATAGAATTACCGTTGCTGTTGAACCAAGTGCACCCGATTCATGAAGTTGTCAAAATAGATTATTTCTTACCCGGCTGCCCCCCATCGGCGGATGTATTCTGGAAATTCCTGACTGATTTGATTGAAGGGCGTGAACCTTCATTGCCTTATGAGTTGGTTCATTACGATTAAGTTCCGTAGTTTCGTAGGTCGGATTACATTAGCGTAATCCGACAAACCCTATCGATAAAATGTCGGGTTGCTGACCCGACCTGCAAATACGAGAAAAATCATGTACGAACATTTAGAAACAGCTGAAAACCGGGACAGTTTAAAACGCGTTGTCGTTGATCCCGTCTCGCGCGTTGAAGGGCATGGCAAAGTCACTTTATTGCTGGATGAAGATAATAAAGTCCAGCAAGCTAGGTTGCATATCGTTGAGTTTCGAGGCTTTGAACGCTTTATTCAGGGTCGGCCCTATTGGGAATTGCCGGTTTTAGTGCAGCGTTTATGCGGTATCTGCCCGGTCAGTCATCATTTGGCCGCCGCCAAAGCCATAGATCAACTGGTCGGTATCGATCCTGAGAACTTGCCAGTCTCAGCGGACAAATTAAGACGTCTGCTGCATTTCGGCCAAGTGCTGCAATCCCATGCTTTGCATTTTTTTCATTTATCCAGCCCGGATTTATTGTTCGGTTTCGAAAGCGATATCAGCAAGCGGTCGATTGTTGCGGTATTGGCCGAGTATCCTGAAATCGGTGTGCAAGGTGTAAAACTGCGTAAATACGGGCAGGAAGTCATTCGCATGGTGTCCGGCAAGCGTATTCACGGTACCGGCGCGATTCCCGGCGGCATGAACAAATCGCTGAACAAAGCCGAACGCGACTATTTGCTCGAAGACATCGATCAGATGATAAATTGGGCTGCAGGATCGGTCGCACTGATCAAGAAAGTGCATTGCTCCAACCTGCCTTATTACGATGATTTTGCCACTATACGCACTAATTATCTGGGCTTGACTAAGCCGGACGGAGCGCTGGAGCTTTATCATGGCGGTATCCGCGCTAAAAATGAGCACGGCGAAACCATCATGGATCACATCGATTATTGCAAATATAACGATTATATCCATGAAGAAGTGCGTTCATGGACCTACATGAAATTCCCTTATCTGCTGTCTCTTGGGCAGCAGCAAGGCTGGTACCGGGTCGGGCCTTTGGCGCGGGTCAATAACTGCGACTATATTGACACACCCTTGGCGGAAGCCGCCCGCGTCGAGTTTAAAGCGCACAGCAATGAAGCGATGGTGCACAGCACCTTGGCATTTCACTGGGCGCGCTTGATTGAAACCCTACATTGCGCCGAAAGCATTAAGGGTTTGCTGAATGATCCTGACATCATGGGTCATGATTTGGTCGCACAAGGCGAAAAACGCTATGAAGGCATAGGCGTAATTGAAGCGCCGCGCGGCACGTTGTTTCATCACTATCAAGTCGATGAAAACGATATCGTCACCAAAGCCAATTTAATCGTCTCGACCACCAGTAACAACATGGCGATGAATGAATCGGTACGGCAAGTGGCGGCGGAATACTTATCCGGCCGGGAACTGACCGAGCCCTTGTTGAATAACCTGGAAGTGGCGATTCGCGCTTATGATCCCTGCTTGTCCTGCGCGACCCATGCAGTAGGCAAAATGCCGCTGCAACTTGAGTTGGTCGATGCTGAAGGCAAGTTGATCGATAAGCTGGTCAAACACAGCGACGGTCAAATTGAGCGAAATAATGCCTAAACCGATTCTGTTGTTTGGTTACGGCAATCTCAGTCGTGGCGATGACGCACTGGGACCGTTACTGCTGGAATACGTCGAAAGCCATTGTTGCGTGGACTCAATTGAAATATTGTCCGACTTCCAATTACAAA
Organism: Methylobacter sp.; assembly: GCF_036845245.1. NCBI lineage: Bacteria > Pseudomonadati > Pseudomonadota > Gammaproteobacteria > Methylococcales > Methylococcaceae > Methylobacter > Methylobacter sp. The sequence continues at coordinate 11,377 of NZ_DAIUEH010000005.1, read as the reverse complement.
TAGAACATGCGCTGGACCTGGAAAACAGGCGCTTGGTGTTATTTGTCGATGCCTCGGTAGCTTGCGACAATGCGTTCGATTTTGCCGTGTTGGAACCCGCCCGGGACAAAAGCTATACCACTCATGCGATGAGTCCTGCGGCGGTTCTAGATGTGTACCAGTCGATAAAAAACCAAACGCCGCCGCCGAGTTTCCTGCTGAGCATCAAGGCCGACGCGTTTGAACTGGGCGATGGCTTGAGTGCAAACGCCGAAATTAATTTAGTTGAAGCATGCTCATTTGCAGAGCGCTTATTAAGCAATCCCGATCTTGATTTTTGGCTGCAACAAACAAATCTGCCTGTAATAGATCATCCAGTTGCTATCCAGCAAAGATAATAATTTTTCAGCTTGAGATTCCGGCTTGTCGGACAGATTAAGCCGGAATCTCAAGTGCAGTTTTAGGGTTTGGTCCGAAGAAAATGACCATTTTCGCCAACTGGTGTTTAAGTACGATAAAACATTGCATCAATGACGCACTCGTCTTCAAAGGCGCTTCTTTATTATTAATGAATCCCTGATTCTTCGATATTAATCACTCTAAACGATTAATATAGCTTTGATACTTAGTCGGCCGCTGAGAATGCCGACGAATATTACTTTGTTTTTGTTCTTGCTGTTGTTGCAGATATTGTCTCGTTCCGTCTTGTTGCTGTTGTTGCCAGCGTAGCATTTGCTGTTGATGGAGATTTTTCATTTCTTCCATCTGTTGATTCATGTACGTGAGGTCAGCCATAATGGCCGGCGATATAGACAAAAGTAACGCTGCAAGTAAATATTTCATATTTTTAGTCCTCTTTTGAAAATGGCAAGCGACAGACAGCCTTTTTTATTCACTCGTTATTTTCTTTCCTTGAGTAAATCCCTGATTTCGGTCAATAACTGTTCTTCCTTGGAGGGCTTTGGCGTGACTGTAGGAGCCGCCGCTTCTTTTTTCTTAAGTCTATTGATGAGCTTTATCGCCATAAAAATAACAAAGGCAATAATTGTAAAATCAACCAGTGTTTGAATAAAATTACCGTAATTAAGTGTCACGGCAGGCGTATTTCCGGATGCTTCTTTTAGGGTAAACGCCAACTTGGTAAAATCTACGCCACCAATTAATACGCCAATCGGCGGCATGAATACATCGGCAACAAGGGATGAAATAATTTTTCCGAAAGCAGCGCCTATAATAATGCCGACGGCCATATCAATAGCATTGCCCTTGACGGCGAATTCTTTAAATTCTTGTAATATACCCATACCGGTATCCTGTGTTATTTGGCTGCACTCCACGAAGCCTCGTCTGCGTCCCTAGGCAGAAAGTCTGGAGACGGATGGATGGGCCGTTCCGGGTTAATGTTCCTTAGATTGATCGGCCTTGAAAGTTATGGTTTCCAGTATCGCCGTCCTGATATATTTATTTTTTATGTTCTTGCATCTTTTGTTGGCGGTGGTGTTGCATCTTTTGAGCATGATGCGCTTTCATTAGCTCCAATTGCTGATTTTTTAACGCTTCTTTTTTGGCTTGATCTTTCTCTGACAAAATCTGATTTGACAAGTCATGAATCTGTAGCATGTGTTCCTGCATCGTGCGCAGGTGTTCATTTTTTTGTTCTTCGGTCATACCGCCCATGCCCATTTCTTTCATGGGCTCATCGGTTTTTTGCGGTTCAGCGGCGTAACTTATTATGCTCATGGGTAATAACAATAATAGAACGGCAGTTGATTTATATAATAGTCTCATAGCAAATACCTCTTGTAGTTGAGTTGAACGGAATCAATTGTGTGTAATACCGGAGTCAGGAGAAATAAAAAACTTGCTATCGGCGGATTAATAAACAGCACAAGCCATTCTAGATTTATTTAATTTTATTTCAATAAGTTGAAGTACTTAGAGACGATATCTTAAACAGCCTCTGATTTACCTGCTACACGCCATTTATAGAGTGATATGCAATGATGATGCTTCTATCTGATCCATCAACAGGCTCTGTTTGAATATATCGGCAGGAACCGGCCTGCCGAATAAATATCCCTGAAATCTTAGGCATCCGTAATTTGTTAAAAGTTCATGTTGAGCCTCTGTTTCCACTCCTTCGGCAATAACATTAATGCCGAGATTTTTTCCCAGTGTCAGAATGGTTCGGATGATGGCGGAGTCATGGTTGTTAAAAGCCATATTCCTGACGAATGATTGGTCTATTTTTAACTGCTCCAAAGGCAGTCTTTGCAGATAAGATAATGATGAATAACCGGTACCGAAATCATCCATTGAGAAATTGACTCCCAGGTTCTTGACAGCATGCATTTTAGTAATGGTGTCTTCTATATTATCCAGAATGACGGATTCGGTAATTTCCAATTTGAGCAAAGCAGGATTGGCGCCGGTTTTTGCTAATATAGCCGACACTTGTTCAACAAAATCAGCCTGACTAAGTTGTCGGCTACTGATATTGACCGCCAATTTCAGCTTGCAGGTTTCAGGGTATTTTGCCCAGTCAAGCAACGTTTCGCAGCCTTGTTTCAATATCCAATGGCCGATGGGCAGAATCAGGCCGGTTTCTTCGGCGAGCGGAATAAATTCGGCTGGAGGAATCGGGCCGCGCTCGGCTTGATTCCAGCGAATCAGCGCCTCGGCGCCAACCGGCCTCCCGGATACATCGACCTGTATCTGATAATGTAGGCTCAATTCGTTGCGATCCAGTGCATTGCGCAAGTCTGATTCCAAAGATGCCCGTAAATTTAAAGCTTCCTGCATTTCAGGAACAAAAGCGCGTATCACATTGCGTCCAGCCTGTTTGGCTTGATACATGGCCAGATCGGCGCGTTTAAGTAGCTCTTCGCTACTGGTTTCGTGGCCCAGGAACAGTACAAAACCAATGCTGCCGGTGGAATAATGTTCGACAAATGGTTGCAGTTTATTGTCGATATTGCTTTTCAATAAGTAAAATTCAGCCAGATTACTGCGAATCTTTTCGGCAACTGTGTGGGCTTGAATAGCCGCCTCAATCTCCTGTTCATCAAGAAACTCCAGCATAACCACAAATTCATCGCCGCCCAGTCTGGCTACGGTATCAACTTCCCGTACACAGTTTTGCAACCGTCGCCCCACTTCGACCAGCAATTGATCGCCCCGATCATGTCCCAGAGTATCGTTAAGCGTTTTGAAGTTATCAAGATCAAGGAACATTAACGCGCCGTGCGTCTTGTTACGGTTACTGGTGTTGAGCGCCAGATTGAGTCGGTCGAATAGTAAAGTACGATTGGGAAGCTTGGTTAGCGAATCATAGTAGGCCAGATCTATGATGCGCTCTTCATCAGCCTTGCGCTGGCTAATGTCGGTGAAAGTGCCGACATAGTTGGTAATCGCACCTTCAGGATTGGTGATAGCGGTTATGCATAGCCATTCAGGATAGATAACGCCATCTTTTCTTTTATTCCATATTTCGCCTTGCCAGTATTTATCGCGCTTGATGCCTTGCCACATCGCTGCATAAAATTCACTATCCTGCCGGCCGGATTTGAGTATGTTTGCGGGTTTGCCGATAATCTCAGCAGCACTGTAACCGGTCAATTCGGTAAACGACTTGTTGACACGCAGGATAATACTATCGGCATCGGTAACCAGTATGCCTTCCTGGGATTCAAATGCCGCCGCTGCGATGCGCAGTTCATGCTCGGCCTTGAGCCGCAGTTTTTCGCGGTCGAAATTGTCCAGTGCATAGGAAAGATCGTCCGTTAGGCCGCGCATCAGGTCAATCAGGTCGGGGGTAAAGTAATCTTGTTCTGCTGAGTAGACGGCAATCGCTCCGATACAGTGGCCACCCCGCATCAGTGGGAATGCCGCGGAGGCCTTAATGTTTTCAGCAGCGGCCATGGGTTGCCAAGGCCGAGTACTTGGGTCATTGAGGAAGTTGTTGAAGATTTTCGGTACGCCTTCCCGGATGGCCGCCCCCATCGGTCCGCGCCCCTCCGGCAATGTCTTATCAATCGAGACCTTGATATTCCTGAGAAGAGGACAATCGGGATGGCTGGTAGCGACTTCGCGCACCCAGCCGTCCGGTTCGGTCATGCCTACCCAGACCAGTTTAAAAGCAACATGACTGACTATAATCCGGCATACCTCGGCCAGTAACTTAACCTCGTCCGACTCGCGCACAATAATGTCGGCGCTCTGCGTCCATGCCGCATACAGGTGGTTGATTCGCTCCCGCTGCCGTTCGGAATTGGACAGGGCATCCAGCATTTGATTAAAGCCATGCGCCAATACGCCAACCTCATCCTTGCCGGAAATACGCACCCGTACATCAAGACGGCCACCCTCGACCTCAGCGGCTACCCGCATCAGGTGATGTAATCTTTTCGTAAGCCTTCGCGCCAGCAATATTGCCGCACTTACCACTGCCAGCGCCGCAAACACTATAAAATTGATGCCCATGATTGCGACCGAGCGAAGATTGGCGTTGACTCCGTTCATGGTCATCTCCACCCGAGCCCATCCTACATGCCGTTGCCCGGTCATGACAGGCACGGCAACATCAATTTGATGAGTATTGGCCAGCAACACTTGTGTTGTTGGCGGGGAATTTAACAGCTTTTGATTTTGTGCGTCGGTTACGAATAACCCGGCTTCTTCAGATCGTGTGGAACTCAGCACTTCGCCGCGCAAAGATAAAATATAGGCCCGTTCGAGATCGGGTAAGCCGACAAAGCCTTGCAATACTTCTTTCAAACCGGCAATATCGTTGGCTAATACCCAAGATGTGCTGCTACCGGCTAACGACGTGGCCAGCGCTTTACTTTGCTGCATGGCGGCGCTATAAAGAAAGCTGCGTTGTCGCTCGAATAGCAGGCCGGCAAGACCTATCATCATAATCAGCGCAACGCTGCCGAATGACCATGCTAATTGATGTCGAATGGAACCGTTAAAAAAAGTCCGTTGCGGTTTGCTCCGATTGTGATCAGTTGCCATTATGTCCATTTACTCTAAAGGTCGTACTGTTTTGATAAAGGTCGCAATAAAGGCTTGTACCGGCCCATAACTGTCATCATTAGCCGGTTCAAAACGAGTAACCGGAATACGGGCCAGCATTTTCAAGCCTTGCTGATGTCGGTCAAGATTAAACAGCAATGTCGCAAACTTATTTGCTACTTCCATCGGCACGTCTTTGCGCACTACCCAACCGTTGTTTTGCAACGGCTCGGATTGCCATTTGACTTCGAGTTGGGCGGCTAACAGGGGATTTTCATTGCTGAATGTTTTCCAGGGTACCGGCCAGGTTGCTCCGGCCGCGACATGTCCGCGCAATACGTTAATTATCGAGGATTCCTGCGAGCCGACATAGCGGTTCTCGATATCGTGGTTAATATCAATGCCGTGGGTATGCAGATAATATTGGGTCATCATGGTTGCAGCCAAGGCAGTCGGGGCAGGGTAGGATACCGCTTTGCCCTTGAGATCTGCGATGGTATTAATGCCGCTGTCGCGACGCACCAGAATAATGCCGCGGAAATCATCGTCATCGGCCATCTTGCCAAACACACGATAGCCATGTTTAAGCGAGTTAATAGTTTGATAAGGATTGGGCATCGCAAAATCGAAGTGTCCGCTGTAGAGCTTCCGGTCAAACTCTTCATAATTACGCGATGCCTCCAAGGTAAAATCGGCTTCAGGCAGGTTTACCTTAACATAATCGACAATAGGGCCGTAGACTTCAAATAGCCGTTTGGGATTATGCAGAGGATGGATACCGATTATATATTTGGGCGCTTTAAATTTGCTTTGCTCACTGAAAGTGGGTTCGTAAATATCATCGGATTGCTTATTTAAGACTGCAATCAACGGCAAATCCAACAATAGTTTCCACCATTTCATAATGACGGTTTCTTGGTGATCGGAACTTTCTTTCGATGTTTGGGCGGCCTTGGCTTTATCCGTTATAGGTTTCAAAGGGATGGTGTCGGCAGAAACAGTAAAGTTAAAGATCAACAGCAACGTTATCAGACTATATCGGCGTAAAATTTCAATCATTATATAAGGTCGAAGCTCTGCGGCAACGGTCATCCAATTACGCTACGTTAACCTGCAAAACAAGCATTATTACGGAGGTGAAGTGAATTAAATGATACTCGTAATAAATGAGTTTTGGAATTCTTTTGAACCCTGAGGCGGGCTTTAACTTCACCATGACAATAAGCAAATACTATTTGTCATAAAAAGGTAATATGTAATTTGTTAAAATAATCAGTTTATTCTTATCCGAATTTAATTATGCCTAATTTAAATATTCTCGTTGTTGAAGATGAAGATGCCATCAGAGAAATGTTGATGATGGTACTTGAGCAGGCCGGTTTTAGGTCGATTGCGGCTGCGGATGCGGAAGATGCGCAAAAAGCTCTGGATGAGGCCTTGCCTGACTTGATCCTGCTGGACTGGATGTTGCCCGGAGTCAGTGGTGTCGAATGGGCCAGACGCTTAAAGAAAGATCCGATGTATCGGGAATTGCCTATTATTTTGCTGACGGCGCGAGGCGAGGAAGAGGATAAAGTCAGGGGACTGGAAATCGGTGCCGACGATTATATGACCAAACCTTTTTCACCCAAAGAGCTAGTAGCCCGTATCCGCGCCGTTTTGCGCAGAAGCGGAAAAATAAACGATCTGGCGCAAATCACTTTGGGTGACCTGATACTGGATACCGAACAGCACCGGCTCAGCATCGGCGATAAACAGTTGGAAGTGAGCCCGACCGAATTCCGTTTAATGCAGTTTTTCATGACCCATCCCGATAAAGTATTCAATCGCACTCAATTATTGGATCAGGTCTGGGGGCGTAGCGTATACATTGAAGAACGCACCGTTGACGTGCATATACGAAGATTACGAAAAATTCTCGGTGAACACGGACGGGAAGATTTGGTTCAAACCGTGCGCGGTTTCGGCTACCGGTTTTCAGTAATAGATTCTTCAATTCCTTCAGCGTCCATATCGTCATAATCAATATGGGTATCTGGCAAAGAGAACTCATTACCGCATTGCTGCTGTTTTTAGCCGTGTTGATAGTAGGAGGAATGACCGGTCTTATTATGCCGTTGACGCTGTTGCTGACGCTGGGCATTTTAATGCGCCAGCTATTTCAGATTAGCCGATTTGAAAAATGGATACGGGCAGGGGGCAGGGCCAAATATCCGAAGACGACCGGTATCTGGGAAGAAATTTATTACCATGTCTACCGTATTAAAAAGAACGAAAAAAAACGCAAAAAGAAACTGGGTAAAATGGTTGACCAATTTCGCCAGTCCACCGAAGCGTTACCCGATGCAGCTATCGTTTTAGGCGCCAATGACGAGATTGAGTGGGCGAATAAAGCGGCCAGGGAAGTTTTTGGCTTGCAGCAGTCGGATAAAGGCCAACGCATTCCCAATCTTATTCGATTCCCTGAATTTATCCACTATCTTAAATCCGGAAATTATAACGAGGCCGTCATCTTACCTTCCCCGGTAAACCATCGGATAACCCTGGCGGTGCGGATTATCACTTACGGCGCAGGATTGCGCCTGTTATTGGCTCAGGACGTTACCGAGCTGAAAAGAATGGAAAGAATGCGCAAGGATTTTGTAGCTAATGTGTCGCATGAACTCAGGACGCCTTTGACAGTATTAAAAGGTTACCTGGAAACCTTGCAGGATATGGACGACCGAGAATCACCCTTATTGACCACCTCATTCCAGCAAATGCAGGGGCAAACCGAGCGAATGCAGCATTTGGTCGATGACTTGCTGTTGCTGACGCGTCTGGAAACCCGACAGAAGAAAACCGAGTGCGTTAATATCCCCGCTTTATTAATCCAGATTTGCAAAGAAGCGGAGACTTTGAACGGCAATATCCCCGCCCGAATTGAATTAAGCCTGGAAACAGATAAACACATCACTGGTGAAGAGCAGGAATTGCGTAGTGCCTTCACCAATCTGCTGGGCAATGCACTTAAATATTCGCCGGAAAATACCGTCGTAAAAGTGCGCTGGTATCGCTCCAATGACAGCATCGTGCTGGATGTTGAGGATCTGGGCGAAGGGATTGCAGCAAGCGATATTCCCCGCGTTACCGAACGATTTTACCGGTCTGAAGTAAAGCGCATCAAGAAAGTGGGCGGCACTGGGCTGGGCTTGGCTATCGTCAAACATGTGCTGATGCGGCATGACGCCAAATTAAACATAGACAGTGAGTTGGGCAAGGGCAGTTGTTTCAGCTGCCATTTCCCTCTTAAGCGGATCTGTAATTAACCGGGTCATACAAAACTGCCCCTACGATACCTTCCCAAGCTCTAAAAGCATTGCGTAGCATGCTCTACATGATTGAGCTATAGCTTTTGCGATCTGTTATTCGTCCAGACTCAGCAGTCCGCTTGAAAACAGTCGGACTATCCCCCATGTTAGCAGTAACTTATAAAACTCCTAAGATGAGGCAAATATTATGCGTATGGACAAATTAACCAGCATGTTTCAAACGGCATTGGCTGATGCACAGAGTATGGCTTTAGGTAAAGACCATCAATTCATCGAGCCTATCCACCTGATGCTGGCCTTGCTGGACCAGCAGGGCGGCAGCATCAGGCCGTTGTTGGCGCAGATGGGCATTAACACGCAGTTGCTGCGCACCGAGCTGGTCAGGGAACTGGAACGATTGGCCACGGTCAGCGGTTCCGGCGGCGATGTGCAAATCTCCAATGAATTATCACGACTGCTGAATTTAACCGACAAACTGGCGCAAAAGCGCAATGACAAATTCATCTCCAGTGAGCTGTTTTTATTGGCGGCATTTGATGAAAAAGGCTTGCTTCAGGATTTGCTTAAAAAAGCCGGCGTCTCTAAACAGGCGGTCGAAAAAGCCATCGATGCAATGCGCGGCGGCCAGCCGGTCGATGATCCTAATGCTGAAGAGCAGCGTCAGGCCCTTAAAAAATACACCATTGACCTGACCGAACGCGCGGAACAAGGCAAGCTTGATCCTGTCATTGGACGGGATGATGAAATCCGCCGCACTATTCAGGTTTTGCAGCGCCGCACCAAAAACAATCCGGTGTTAATCGGTGAACCGGGCGTGGGCAAGACCGCGATTGTCGAAGGTCTGGCGCAACGCATCGTCAATGGCGAAGTGCCGGAAGGCATCAAAGGCAAGCGGGTATTGGCTTTGGATATGGCGGCATTGATTGCAGGCGCCAAGTTTCGCGGCGAATTCGAGGAGCGTCTGAAAGCGGTGTTAAACGATCTTGCCAAACAGGAAGGGCAGGTGATTTTGTTTATCGATGAGTTGCACACCATGGTCGGTGCGGGCAAGGCCGAAGGCGCAATGGATGCCGGCAATATGCTGAAACCTGCTCTGGCGCGCGGCGAACTGCATTGCGTCGGCGCTACCACGCTGGATGAATACCGCAAATATGTCGAAAAAGACGCAGCCTTGGAACGCCGCTTTCAAAAAGTGCTGGTCGATGAACCTTCCGTTGAAGATACCGTGGCAATTTTGCGCGGCCTGAAAGAAAAATACGAAGTGCACCACGGCGTAGATATTACCGACCCAGCCATCATCGCGGCAGCAAATCTGTCCTACCGTTACATTGCCGACCGGCAGCTGCCGGACAAAGCCATCGACCTGATCGATGAAGCGGCCAGCCGTATCCGTATGGAAATCGATTCCAAGCCGGAGGAAATGGACAAATTATACCGGCGGCTGATTCAGTTAAAAATCGAGCAGGTCGCGCTGAAAAAAGAATCCGATGCGGCGTCGAAAAAGCGCCTGGAAATACTCGAAGAAGAAATCGCCGATCTGGAAAAAGAATATTCCGATCTGGAAGAAATCTGGAAAGCCGAAAAAGCTTCGTTGCAAGGTTCGGCATCGATCAAAGAAAAGCTGGAGCAGGCTAAAACCGAACTGGAAGCGGCCAGCCGTGCCGGTGATTTGGCGAAGATGTCCGAGTTGCAATACGGCATTATTCCGGCGCTGGAAAAGCAGCTGCATTCAGACGTACCGGCTGAAGCACAGAAAATGACCCTGTTGCGCAATAAGGTCACCGAAGAAGAAATCGCCGAAGTGGTATCGAAATGGACCGGCATTCCGGTATCGAAAATGATGGAAGGCGAGCGCGACAAGCTATTGCGGATGGAAGAGCAGCTCGGCAAGCGGGTAGTCGGCCAGGAAGAAGCATTGAAAGCGGTCAGTAATGCGATCCGTCGATCCAGAGCCGGGTTGTCCGATCCGAATCGTCCGAATGGTTCGTTCCTGTTTTTGGGGCCGACCGGCGTCGGTAAAACCGAGCTGTGCAAGGCGCTGGCGGAGTTCATGTTCGACACGCCCGATGCGATGGTGCGCATCGACATGTCCGAGTTTATGGAAAAGCATTCGGTGGCGCGTCTGATCGGTGCGCCTCCGGGCTATGTCGGTTATGAAGAAGGCGGTTACCTGACCGAACTGGTCAGACGCAAACCGTATTCGGTCATTTTGCTGGATGAAATCGAAAAAGCCCATCCCGATGTGTTCAACATCTTGTTACAGGTGCTGGATGACGGCCGCTTGACCGACGGGCAGGGCCGGACGGTTGATTTCAGGAATACCATTATCGTGATGACCTCTAATCTGGGCTCGGATATTATTCAATCTCTGTCCGGCGAAGCGTTGTATTCGGTGATGAAAACGTCGGTCATGGAAATTGTCAGTACCAAGTTCCGCCCGGAATTCATCAATCGGATTGATGAGGCAGTGGTGTTCCATTCGTTGGGTCGCGGACAAATTCGCAAAATTTCCGAAATTCAAATCGATTATTTGCGTAAACGTTTGCAGGATCGCGAAATCGGCTTTGAAATTTCAGAACAGGCATTGGATTTGTTAGGTGAGGCGGGATTTGATCCGGTCTACGGCGCAAGACCTATGAAACGGGCTATTCAGCAACAGCTTGAAAACCCGCTGGCTCAGAAGATACTGGCAGGCGACTTTGTCGCTGGGGATACTATCAAAGTCGATGTTGAGCATGAGACGTTGCGGTTTTTGAAAGGTTAGGGCACGGTGTTGGGTTGCGCTAAAATGCAACCCAACTTTTCCAAGTCGGATGGGACATTTTGCCACGTTCGAAACATTTTGCGTTAATTAACTGTACCCACTTTGCTTAGACACTGCGAAAACATTAGGAGCGGGGTTGCAAACCCCGCTCCGCTTGAATTGAGACAGCTCAATCATCGACCTCGAAAATCACTCAATTTTAAAACACCGCATGAGGTATTTTCTGCTGAGAAAGAGAAAGAAGCCGCATGATTACTAGTAGTCAGTCATATTGAAGCGAAGCGATAATTTGTGATATAGCTATTGG